>CAJYBS010000412.1 GCA_913064795.1 uncultured Gammaproteobacteria bacterium | reverse complement strand
CCGGCGCGGTCTCTGCCCGGAGGATTCGTGGTCCGATGGAGAACGGTAAATACCCCGCGGCGACCGCTGTCTTGATCTCGGCTTCGCTGAACCCCCCTTCAGGACCGATTGCGAGGGTTACGCCTGCGGCATGATTAAATGCTTCTTGGCTCAACTTGAGCGGACTCTGATTGAGATGGGCAATGAGCTTAAGCCCCTTGGATCGTCTTTGGTTTTCTAGTATCACTTCTTGAATCGGTTGGTGTTCTACAATGTTCGGGACTTGGGTTCTGCCGGATTGTTCGCTGGCGCCTTCCACAATCGATTGCCAGGTCTCAACCCGGCGAGATGGATGGCTTTTCCTGTCGCTCAGATGTTGGGTCCAAACTGGGATAATCTCAGAGACCCCCAGCTCGGTTGCCCGCTGCAGGGCTTGGCGCATGGGGTCTTTTTTGAGGACCGCCAGGAGCAGGGTAATTCGAAGTTCAGATTCTCTATTGACTGGATCGTGTTGCTCAATGTGAACCTGAAGCCGGTCCTTCTTGACGTCGATCACCTTTGCCTGGAATTCTCCACCACTGCCGTTGAAGATAATGAGCGGATCCGAGACGCGTAGTTTAAGAACGTGAGCAAGGTGATGGGCTTTCGATCCATCCAGAATGATGACATCGCTGAGTTTGATAGATTGATCAACAAAGATCCGAGGAGTATGCACTTTAATAACCGAGGTTTTTGAGAATCCTCGCACTGGGTTTAGAGAGATTCAAGGTGTAGAAGTGCAGGCCAGGCGCACCCCCGTCGATGAGGCGCTGACAAAGGCGGGTTACGACGTCCGTCCCAAAGCCTTTAATCGCATCTGTATCATCGCCAAAATCTTCGAGGCGCTTGACCATCCATCGGGGCAGATCGGCTCCGCAGATATCAGAAAAACGCCTCAGACCTTTAAGGTTGGTAATCGGCATGATGCCCGGGACAATCGGGAGCTCGATATTGCGAGCTTGGCATTCATCGATGTACCGAAAGTAGGCATCGGCATTATAAAAATACTGGGTAATCGCTGCATTTGCGCCGGCCGCCACTTTTTCTTTAAAAAAAGTCAGCTCACTCTGAACTGAGCTTGATTCAGGATGTATCTCTGGATACGCGGCAACACTGATATGAAAATGCGAACCAGTTTCTGCTCGCACGAATGAAACCAGCTCTGCAGCATGCGACATCTTGCTTTGGCCCAAACCAGACTGACGATCTCCCCGCAACGCGACCAATCGATGGATACTGGCTTTTTGATACTCCTTTAACAGCGCCGAGATGGTCTCTTTTGTGTCGCCACCGAACGAGAGGTGCGGCGCGACGGGAACGGCGGTTTGACCCAAGGCCAGCGCGGCTTCTTTGGTGCCATCACGGGTTGATCCCCCAGCGCCGTAGGTAACGCTGACGTATTCCGGATTAAAGACGGCGAGGCGGTCTTGGCTACGAAGCAGGGCGGCTGCTGCCTCCTCGGTCTTGGGTGCCGAAAACTCAAAGCTGATAGGGACCTGGCTCATAAAAAGCGGGCTATTTCTCGTCTGACAAAGCTGCTACCCGATCGGTTCGTTCCCAAGAAAAACTGTCTTCAGTTCGTCCGAAATGGCCGTAGGCCGCAGTCGGTAGATAAATAGGCCGTTTTAGATTGAGCATTTCGATCAGGCCCTTGGGGCGAAGATCAAAGTGGACGCCAATTAAGGCTTCGATGCGTTCATCTGACAGGCGTCCGGTGCCAAAGGTATTGACGCTGATCGAGGTAGGCTCGGCAACGCCAATCGCATAAGACACTTGGATTTCGCAGCGATCAGCAAGACCCGCAGCCACGATGTTTTTGGCCACATAACGCCCGGCGTAGGCCGCACTGCGGTCAACTTTGGATGGATCCTTGCCAGAGAATGCGCCGCCGCCGTGTCGCGCCATGCCGCCGTAGGTGTCCACGATGATTTTACGACCCGTCAATCCGCAATCGCCGACGGGGCCGCCAATGACGAAATTTCCGGTGGGGTTGATGAAAAATTTTGTATCAGCTGACAACCAATTGGCGGGCAGAACAGGTTTAATGATCTCCTCCATCACGGCTTCTTGGAGATCTTTTAAAGTGATGTCTGGATCATGCTGGGTGGATAACACAACCGCTTCAACGCCCTGTGGGTTGCCTGCATCATCATAGCGAAAAGTAACCTGACTCTTGGCGTCGGGACGCAAAAATTGGAGGGTTCCGTTTTTTCGGACCTCAGCTTGGCGCTTAACCAGAAGATGTGAGTAGGTGATGGGCGCCGGCATGAGGACGTCGGTCTCATTACTCGCATAACCGAACATCAAACCTTGATCACCGGCACCCTGCTCATGATCTGTTGACTCATCAACCCCCATGGCAATGTCGGGTGACTGCTTTCCCAAAGCGTTTAGGATCGCGCAAGAGGCACCGTCAAAACCGACGTCTGAGTTGTCGTAGCCGATGTCTAAGATCACATCTCGCGTGATTTGCTCATAGTCTATCTGAGCGCTTGAGGTAATCTCCCCAGCCAATATCACCATGCCGGTCTTCACCATTGTTTCGCAGGCGACTCTCGCATTGGGATCTTGCTCGAGCAACGCGTCGAGTATTGCGTCGGAGATTTGATCCGACATTTTATCGGGATGTCCTTCAGAAACCGACTCCGATGTGAATAGGCTGTTGTTCGCCATGCTTGATTTCCAAATAAAAAAGAGCGCCAATCATACTGATTTTTGGTTCCTTGAACTACGTTTTGGTCTTGAAAAGCGTTCAAGGTCTTTGGCCCTGGAATTCATTTTCGAGGTTCTGGGTTTGAGTAAAGGCTAAAATAATTGGATGTAGAGGGCTAAAGAATTGCTGATTGGATGACCTTAAGCGACAATAGGG
>CAJYBS010000411.1 GCA_913064795.1 uncultured Gammaproteobacteria bacterium | reverse complement strand
CTTAACGGCGGGTTGGGAGTGCACGAGGATCGCCGCTGCCACGATGGAATCCGGACGCATTTTAAACATCTCCTCGCTGGCCGCGGAGGACGTGATTCCCGGGAGTGGTCACTACTCGGCGGCGAAGGCGGGGGTCAATATGTTAACCAAGACCTTCGCACAGGAGCTCGGTCCAAGAATTCGAGTGAACTGTATTATGCCCGGCGCTGTTCCAACGGAAATCATGATGAAAGCTTTGCGCTTGGAGGAGGACGATTTACCGAATCTAGAACAAATGCTGAAGTTGCCAGCGGGACGGTTGGGTACACCCACCGATTTGGGTGCCGCGGCCTTATACCTGCTCTCGCCAGGCGCTGCCTGGGTGACGGGTCAAAATATTCGAGTCTCAGGGGGACCTTAATGAAAACCACCAAAGTTGTCTTAACGAGCCGACCAGAAGGGTCCGTTCAAGAATCGGATATGAGTTTAATCGACGAGGAACTCGCGCCACTTGAACCCGGAGAGGTGCTATTGGAGATTGAGCATCTATCGGTTGATGCGTTTATCCGAACGACCTTTGATGAGGGCGCTTTTCACGGCACTGCAGGGATTGGCCAGCCGATTATGGCTCTCGGTACCGCAAGGGTGTTATCGAGTCAGTTTGAAGGGTTGAATCAGGGCGATGCAGTGTTTGGACCCATGGGCGCTCAAACCCATGCAAAGTTGCCGGGCGTCATGCTGCAAAAGCTCGAAGAAAAAGAGTTACCGGCGCGGAGCTACTTGGGCGTTTTAGGCTTAGCCACTGGGATGACGGCCTATGCGGGTATGACAAGAGTTGCAGAAGTCCAAGAAGGCAACACCGTCGTGGTCTCGGCTGCAGCCGGAGCAGTGGGCTCGTGTGCTTGCCAGGTCGCTAAAAATCTGGGGGCTCGGGTGATTGGTATCGCAGGGGGAGCTGCCAAGGTTGATTACTTACTCAATGAAATTGGTTGTGACGCCGCGGTGGACTACAAGGCGCCTGATCTGGAGGGCCAACTTCTAGCAGCGGCGCCCGATGGCATTGATGTCTTTTTTGATAATGTAGGCGGCGCGATTTTGGATGCCGTGCTGCTGCAAATCAATGAACGCGCCCGTGTTGTGATCTGCGGTGCTGTCTCTCAGTATGAGCGGACGGGGTCGGTCTATGGTCCAACAAACTATCTTAAAATTCCTGAGCGCAATGCCAGCATGCTTGGCTTTACGGTCATGCGATTTCACGAGGAGTATGCCGAGATTCAGGAGTCAATTACTGAATGGGTGTTGGCAGGAAAGTTTAAGCTTCCCGAGCAGATAGAATCTGGGATCGATCAGTTTCCCCGGGCATTGACAATGCTGTTCTCGGGGGGACACATGGGTAAGTTAATGGTGGCTCCGTAGCAGGGCATGAATGCCGCTGCTCAGTGGCGACACGGTACATCGATACTCAGGACGGGGGCTATTGCATGCCCCCTTGAGACACCGAAGGCGCAGCCTACTCTAGATCTAGATCGATCAACACCTTGCACTGATGACTGGGCGATTTGAGCGCCTCGAAGGCTTCCGGCACTGCGCTGAGGGAAATCACATCGGTGACCATGGCGCTGGCGTCGATTCGGCCCTGGAGCATCATTGCGATCGTAAATTCAAAGTCCTCTTTGTCGTAGCCTACGGCCCATTGGATGGTGAGTTCCTTGCCAAAAGCCACCAGAGGCGTAATGGTGTCGGGGTGCTCGCAAACACCGATACCCATAATCAGTCCACGTTTAGGCGCTCTCAAAATACACGCCTGCATCAGGCCGGTGGCTCCGACGCACTCAAATTGCACTTCCGGGGCCCCCCCCGTCAGAGCGATGAATTCGGCATCAACATCCCCAGTGGGGTCCACGAAATCATTAAAACCAAAGTCTCGAGCCATCTTGAGCCTTGCTTCTGCCATTTCGCTGATGACAATCTGGGCGGCGCCGAAAAAACGTGCCCAGATCGCGCAGGTCAACCCAATCGGGCCGGCTCCAATGATGAGCACTGTTTTTCCAGCGATATTGCCAGCCATTTTGACGGAATGCAGTCCAACCGCGAGTGGCTCGACCAGCGCACCTTCTCGATTCGAAAGGGATTCTGGCAGTTTGACGACTAGATCATAGCCGACCTTGACATATTCGCTGTAGGCGCCAGAGATTTTTCCCAGACCGATGGTTTTGTCATCGATAAAGGGCAAGGAGGTCACCCGATCACCTAGGGCGAACTCACCGTTTTCAAGCGCCGCACCGATTTGTACAATTTCCCCCGTAAACTCATGCCCAAAGATTGTCTCAGGCGGTGCCATAAAAGGTCCTTCTTTTGAGGCATGGATATCGGTGCCGCAGATACCGCAATGACTGACCTTGACCAGCATCTCTCGATCAGAGATGGTCGGCTCGGGCACTGTTTCGATGGTCAGTTGCTCACCTGGACGGTGAAATACGGCAGCTCTCATAATGAATTCTCCAAAATAATCTGTCCAAAGGTCTAAAGGCTCACCCGAGTCTCCAAGACCGCGATGCTCCAAGCATAGAGTTCTTCGCTGAGAATGTTAAGGGCTATTCCTCCGCTGGCATGAGGCACTAAAAGGTCGCACCCTTGAGTCCTTAATTGAGCCCCGCCTAAGCGTCTGACGATTGGCCCTTGCATCACAACTCGCGTTCATCGAGGGACCTTGCAGGCTCAATGCGCTCCCGCCTTGGATCTTTCTCAGGGTAAACGATCAAACTCAATGTTGAGGTCGGTCGGCGGATGCAGCAATAAGCTGGGCATAAACTCGAGGTTCTCTTGCCCCTTGGGGACTCTAAATCCCGTCATGCGCTGCAAAATAGCCCGAAAGCCAACAATCAGCTCTTGTCTTGCCAAGGGAGCCCC
>CAJYBS010000410.1 GCA_913064795.1 uncultured Gammaproteobacteria bacterium | reverse complement strand
CAAACGTCCGGCCGGCGTCGGCGTTTCTCGGTAATACGCTGCGTTTTGATGCGGGTTCTCTCCGTAGCGCATATCCTGAACTTTGACCCATTGCTGCGACAGGACTGAAGGAAACTCCGCAGGGTGATGATGGGCAGATTCGGTCTCACGCGCGGACAAATAATTGGAAATCGCAGCGTCATACTGCGCAATGCTCGCAAAAGCCTGACGCGCGCACCCAAAACGAAAGCCTCGGGATGTTCCGCCTCCACATGTCTGCAACTCATCGATTAAGGCAGAGTAATCTCCCGGGTCGGTCACCACCGTGACCCGATCAAAGTTCTTGGCGGCTGACCGGATCATCGCTGGACCACCAATATCAATATTCTCAATCGCACGCTCGAGGCTGCAATCGGCTTGCTGGGTCACGGCTTCAAACGGGTACAAATTCACAATCAACAGATCGATGGCAGGAATCTCTTGAGCGGCCATAACTTCTGAATCGATTTCTCCTCGCCCTAAAAGTCCGCCATGTACTTTGGGATGCAGCGTTTTAACGCGCCCCTCCATCGTCTCGTGGAATTGCGTGAAGTCCGATATTTCCTGACCCTCATAACCCGCTGCCGCAATAGCACGATGCGTCCCCCCTGTAGAAACCAAAGCCACATCAAATGCCTGGAGTGTCTCGAGCAATGCCTCCAGCCCCGTTTTATCGGAAACGCTGATCAGCGCTCGGTTAATCGCTACCTTTTCCATTTCATTCCTTAATTCGTGCTGATTGCAACTTGGTGCAAATCGCCTATTGAGATCGCGCCGATCAAAGCAAACCATACTTATTTAACTTCGTCCGCAAAGTTCCGCGACTTAAGCCCAGCATCACTGCAGCTTTTGATTGATTTTGACCCACATGCGCCATCACCTGTTCAAGCAATGGGGGTTCGACTTGAGCGAGGACCAGAGCATGAAGATCTTGAACATCTTGATCCTCAAGCAGTCTCAGATATTCCGCCAAATTTTGACTCACCGAGGCCTTGATACTGACTTGGGGAGATCGCACTGAAGTCTCTGTATCGGCTGGGGATTTTTTCATACCGCAACCTTCATGCTGCAACCTTGTTACCAGCCGTTCTTTTGATTGCTGTCAAAAAATCAATTTGCTCCGCAGCACCGGTGATTTGATTAAACGTCCGGCGGGCAGCTGTGTGGGCGTTGAGATTCGCTGCAAAAAACCAGCCCGCATGTTTGCGCGCGATTCGAACCCCTTGTGCCTCTCCATAAAATTCATGAAGCGCAAGCAAATGCCCAAGCATGGCATCGCACTTCTCATCAGAGCTGCGCTCGATAGGATTCGTATTTCCGTTGAGGTAGGCATCAATATCAGCCGGGAGCCAGGGCCTACCTTGAACAGCTCGCCCAACCATCACCGCATCCGCGCCTGTTCGATCGATCACCGACCGTGCTTGCTCAGGCGAACAGATATCCCCGTTGGCAATCACCGGAATCGACACCGCTGATTTAACCTGCGCGATGGCGTCATAATCGACCAACCCTTCGAACCGGCAAGCGCGGGTTCTTCCGTGAACTGAAAGCGCTTGGATGCCGGCATCCTGTGCAATTTTTGCAACGGTCACCGCATTCTGCTCTTGTTTTGACCAACCCAATCGATACTTCAGAGTCACCGGAATCGAAACCGCCCGACAAACTTCACCTAAGATATTGGCGACCAATGTTTCATCCCTCAGCAAAGCGGAACCGGCAGCCTTGTTGCACACTTTCTTGGCGGGGCAGCCCATATTGATATCAAGAATCTGTGCGCCTGCCCTTTCATTGGCTAACCCGGCGAGCGCAAGTGTCTGTGGGTCTGAACCTGCGATTTGGACCCATCGGGGGCTTGGTTCATCAGCATGTATGCGCCGCAATCGAGACTTTGAGGTGTTCCAAAGTGTTTGATCGCTGGTGAGCATCTCGGCAACCAGCCAAAAACTACCAAATTGACGGCATAGGTCTCGAAAAGGTCGATCAGTGACGCCGGCCATGGGGGCAACGACAGCTCGACTAGGGTGCATCACGCCGCCAATCTTCAACATCTCAAACCCCATACCCAACCGAGGCTCCATCATAACAACAGATTAAAGCGTGTTCACCAATTCCATTTGATAAGACACTGCAGCGCCATAGGATGAATCTTCAGCGACATCAAATACAATCCGAACTTCTCCAGAGGCCTCAACGGTAGAATCTTGAGCCTCTGTGACCTGATAATCCTTCTGGCCGTCCAGGATGCGAGCGGCCAATACACGACCGGATTGATCACTCAAGGTGAAGCGCACCTTAGGTAGGTCTTGGGCGAAGCTTGCCGCATTCGTCAACCTTGCCGTGACCCGGGCGCGCCCTTTTGCCCAGGCCGTCATACTGACTTCATCAAGTCGCAGCGACCCGATATCCTGAAATCGGCCCAACTCGCAGCCCATCACGTCACATACCAATGTGGCTGGCCCATACAGTGCCGGAGTTCGATAAAGTCGTTCACCTGCAAGCCATAGAAGTTGTGTCAGAAACAGAGCCAGAAGCAAACTCCCCAAAAAGTAGCGCGACCGAGGCAGCCGTAGGTTCTTTAGAATTAGGGCTCGAAGCTTATCCGACAGCTTCATCCGTTCCGCGGAAGGTTCGCGTGCATCGGGAGTCGTCAATTCTCCGCTATCTTCAGTCAAAGCAGACGCTTCAGAAACCGATTTCTGACTCAAGTCGACTTGATCGTCTTCTAGATCTTCGATGTCGACGTGATGAGGCGACACTGTTGTGGCCGGCGACGGGGCAACCATCGCGTCTGACGCTGAAGATACGGCCAGTGGTGCCTCAGGAGGTTCTGGCTCTGACACCAGAGCTCCCAACTCGGCCACCTCTGGCACGTCTCTTTG
>CAJYBS010000409.1 GCA_913064795.1 uncultured Gammaproteobacteria bacterium | reverse complement strand
AAACGGACGCTTGTCTTTACAACGCACTGACTGCGCGCCTCGCCTTTGACCACCACAACCCCAGTCAGTACCCGATGGGATCGGCCAGACAGGCGCTGCAGCATGCTGATGCCAGCTGCTCGATCACTGGGCTTACCCAGAATCGCCCCATCAAGTTCCACGATTGGATCATCCGCCAAAACACTGGTTTGAGGGCTCGCCTCGCACGCCCTGGCCTTCTCAAAAGCCATTCGCTCAACAAACTTATCCGCCGATTCACCAGAGAATGCGACTTCATCGATGTCTGAAGATCGCGCTACAAATTGGAGTCCAATTTGCTTTAAGAGTTCCGCTCTTCTGGGCGATTTAGAAGCTAGGATCAGGTTCGCTTCTGCCATAAGTGCCTTCTTCATTCGGATAAAATTAAGCAACCGCTATCTTGACGAATTCGCTATAAATACCTACGCCTGCAGAGTCGAAGCAGTAGGAAGACCCAAGGCCACATTAAACCACTGGACAAAGGTTTCAGAAACATTAGAAGACTCAACTGACGTTCTAGAATAACGGTTAACGCGGCATATTGTATCAACACCACAATGAGCAAACCGACGGTAACCAGTGTTGCTTGTTGCCAGATCTCGAGCATGCGAACCTGTTGATAGGTGCTGGCAGCCAACGCCGCCCAAATAACCTACCCAAGGCTGTGATAGCCAAACGCAGAGCCGAGCACAAGATCAGCAACCAACCCGAAGCAAAAGGCGCTCAAGACCCCAAAGCGTTCGGGCACCGCAATCACCCAATAAATCAAAGCGAGGCCAACCCAGTCGGGTCTTAGAAAATTGAGTGCCTCCGGCGAGCCCGCAGGTAGGGGCACCAGCGCAAGCACCAGCGCAAGCAGTAGCGTTAAACCAATAACCCAAGGTCCTCGCAGTAAGGGTTCAGCCATCAGCCGCGAGCCTATCTAACTCAACCCCTTCCCCGAGCGAGCGCTGGTCAAACACCAGCAAAACATGATCAAGGGTTTGTAATCGAGACGTGGGTTCGACGAGGACTTGCGCGAAGGCCGACCCTGGCGCGAGGTTGTAGCTTTGAATCAAGCCAACCGGATAACCACTTGGGAAGCGCTGTCCCAGACCAGACGTCACTAGTAAATCGCCCACTTTGAGATCAAGTGAGGCAGAGACGTGACGAAGCGACAGCACATCTCTGTGCCCTTGGCCCTCAACAATTAATTGCGCCGCGGTTCTCACCGCCAAAACTGGAACCGCATGATTTTGATCCGTGACCAGAAGCACTTTGCTTAACTTGGAGGACGTCTCAACGACCTGACCCACGAGGCCAGCCGCATCGATCACTGGCTGCCCAACAAAAACCCCATCATCTCGCCCCTTATCCAGTGTGATGTAATGGGTCGAGGGATCCGGACTCAATCCTTTGACGTCAGCAATTAAGACCGACTCACTCATTCTGCCCGCAGAACCTAACAGAGACCTGAGGCGCGCATTTTCTGCCTCCAGCGCGGACATCTTCAGTTGACTGGCTTGAAGCACTCGTACTTGGCGAGCCAATTCAGTCAGAGTTGCTTGTTGATGGTCGCGAGTCTCAAAAAAATCAGAGGTGCCAGCAATCAGCTGCGCTGGCAGCGCAGAGAGCCATAAGATTGGCTCTAGGATAAGTCCAGTGCCCTGTCGAACAGGATTGAGCGCTTCTCCTTTGCCGTCGATGACAAACAACAACAGCGACACGATAAATAGAACGACCGCCTGATTTCTTGGATTTGTACGTTCCAAAAACAGTTGTTTCATGAGCTTTCAGCGCCTCTCTGGCAAAGGCAGGGTTCCAGATCAACTTTCGTAGGGAGAATTGCCTAAATTGACAAAAGATCGCTCACCCCAAGATTGTCCATAATTTCGAGTGCTCGACCCCCACCCCGCGCAACACAGGTAAGCGGATCTTCCGCAACGATCACTGGCAGCCCAGTTTCGCTGGACAGCAGGCGATCCAGCTCCCGAAGTAAGGACCCTCCGCCCGTTAAGACTAGACCCGATTCTGCAATATCCGATGCGAGCTCCGGGGGTGTTTGTTCAAGCGCCGTTTTAACCGCTTGAACAATCAGATGCAAAGGCTCTTGCAGCGCTTCAAGGATCTCGTTGCTGTTGAGCGTAAATCCACGCGGTATCCCTTCTGCGAGATTTCGGCCACGGACATCAATCTCACGCACCACATCACTTGGAAACGCGGTTCCAATTTCCTGTTTAATCCGTTCGGCGGTTGCATCACCAATCAAACTGCCTTGAGTACGACGAACATAAGCTGTGATCGCATCATCAAACCGATCCCCCCCGACTCGAACAGACTGAGAGTACACAACACCGTTTAAGGAAATGACGGCAATCTCAGTGGTGCCACCACCGATATCAACAACCATGGTTCCAACCGCCTCATGAACCGGGAGACCCGCGCCAATGGCTGCGGCCATCGGCTCTTCGATTAAGCGCACATCTCGAGCACCGGCGCTGATGACCGACTCTCGGATCGCGCGACGCTCGACTTCTGTTGCCTGACAGGGGACGCAAACTAGAACCCGTGGGCTTGGACGAATAAAACTGTTCTCGTGAACTTTCTTGATAAAGTGCTGGAGCATTTTTTCGGTCACTTGAAAATCTGCAATAACACCATCTTTAAGCGGTCTAATCGCAGTGATATTGCCCGGTGTTCGACCCAGCATGCGCTTGGCATCAATACCCACCGCCGCGACTGACTTTTGATTATTGTGTTGACGGATAGCTACGACTGAGGGCTCGTCCAACACTATCCCTCGCTCACGCACGTAAATCAGGGTATTGGCAGTTCCCAAATCGATCGACAAATCATTTGAAAACAGTCCACGAATCTTTTTGAACATCTATTCACCCACTC
>CAJYBS010000408.1 GCA_913064795.1 uncultured Gammaproteobacteria bacterium | reverse complement strand
CTGATATCCGACGATTTTCTCAACACCTTCTTCTTGGAGCGCTCGCACGAGCGCATCCCCACCCGACAGCAGCTCAGGATCTGAAGATGAAATATTGAGTGTCTCTTGATCGTTCACGGGTAGCACCTTTTTGGGCCAGAATACCTTTGGGGCCGGCATTTTTTACTATACCATCCTATGAGTCAACGATTGTACGGAATTTGTCGAGCTACCATGCACTGGCAATTATTGAATACATTGCAACGTCCTCATTACCCTAGGAGCGTCATCACCCGTCTTATGATGACGCTTTGCCTACCCATCCTTGCAGGCGCAGACGAGAAGCAAGACATTTATAGTTGGAGGGACGCTGCAGGCATCCTTCACTTCGCGGATCGGCCTGCAGAATCTTACCCCTCACGACTGGTAACGCCTCCGCGAGCTTTTGGTGTAATTCAACAGCCCGACCCCGTTGACGCCCAAGTCCCGGCCTCTGAACCCACTGATGCCCCGGCTGAAATTACAACGCTCAGTACCCCGAGACCGAAACCATCACCGAACCCACGAGCCGAACAGCTGCCCGATTACACCCGGAACTGTACCAATGCCCGGGAGAGTCTTCGCCAACTGGACCAATTCAAACGAATCCGCGTCAAAAACAGTTCAGGGCAAGATGTGTTTCTAACTCGAAACGAAAGGCAGTCCTTGATCGATGCCGCCCAGCAAGCAATCCGGAACAATTGTACAAAAATCTAAACAGCTTCCCGCCAAACAAGGGTCGCGAATCGCCCTGTTTTCCCCTCTTGCCGGTAAGAATAAAAATCTTCGATCGAGCAAACGGTGCAAAGCCCTGATGTCTTGATCTTACTGACACCCGCTGTCGTCAGATCACGTTCGGCTGCTTGAGGAAGATCAAGGAAAAGTCGGTTTGAAACCGGGTTCGCTGAAAAAAGGTCTGCCGCAAAGTTTTCTTTGAGCTCTGGACCCACTTCAAAATGGCAGGGCCCAATACCCGGACCAATCCAAGCCGCCAGCGGCGCCCCATTAAAACAATCGACCGCAGCCCTAATGATCCCAGAAGCCAGCCCTCTCCATCCAACATGAACAGCGGCGACTTGGGCACCGTCAAGCGTCGCCAAGACAAGGGGAAGGCAGTCGGCCGTCAACACGGCAAGCACTTGATGATGCAACCTTGTGGTCGCGCCATCGGCGACGGGCAATGACGCCGATTTTTTAGGCACAACAACTTTGTGAATGTTTCTGCCATGAACTTGATCCAGCCAAACCGGTTCAGCTGGCAGATTAAAACGCCGCAACAACAAGGCAGGGTTGGACAATACTCGACGTGGGTCATCGCCGACATGCGCCGCAAGATTAAAGTCCTGATCATTTTTAGATCGTATTCGGCCCGACGCCGGCCTATGCCATCGGGTTGTACAGATGGCTCTAACCCCTTGGTCCGGCAACCCAAAAAGCCCGTGAAAATCTGAGCATTCATCAATCATCAAGGGTTCTAAACCATTCGACCAGCGCCTGAAAATCTTGGGGCGCCGGTACTTTTATCGCCAGTGGCGCATTGGAAACGGGATGCATTAACTCGATTCGGCGCGCGTGCAAGGCCTGACGCGTAAGTGGAGGCAGACCCTGCACCGGAGAACCTCGGCGCTTTCGATAGACCGGATCGCCCACCAAAGGATTCCCAATATGTTCCATGTGCACTCTGATTTGATGCGTCCGCCCGGTGACCAAGGAAAATTTCATTAAGGCCAGTCCTGCGCGCGCCTCGAGACGCCAATAATTCGTCGTTGCGCTTCGACCTTCTCGTCTGACGGCCATCCGGGTGCGCTGAGTCGGATGCCGACCAATTGGCTCATCAATACTGCCCCTAATCGGGGGAACCCCATAAACCAGGGCTTCATATTCACGCTTAATTGTCCGATCGGCCAACTGACGACTCATGTGCGTCATGGCTGATAATGTTTTTGCTACCATCAGCAGTCCAGACGTATCTTTGTCCAAGCGATGAATGATACCGGCTCGCGGTAACTGCTGCGTCTTTGGCGCGTAATGCATTAACGCGTTCATCAACGTCCCTGAAGGGTTTCCTGCCCCGGGGTGAACCACCAGACCGGGTGGCTTGTTAACAATCAGAACCGAATCGTCTTCAAAGCATATCTGAAGCGGAATATCCTCCGCGCGATCACTCTCAAACGCGAGGTTGGCATCAATCTCTATCCGCGTCCCAGGCGTCGCTTTATCTTTCGGTTTTGCGACTTGGCCATCGATCAGAAGCTCACCTGATCGAATCCAGGCTTGAATTTGCGCTCTTGAAAACTCTGGGAACAGCTTGGCCGCAGCCTGATCCACTCGCTCAATGCCTGCAGATGTCGGCAAAATCGCAGTTCGGATCAAACGGTCGCTCATGGAAGCCACAACTGTGCTTGGGAGAACGGTGAGGCTATGGTTAAATACCTCACTTTTCAAGCATCAACGCGTTTGGAGCCTTCTTTGAACAAAAACCAACCCTCCGCTTTTGCGCTCACGCTTTTGCTGATCGCTTCACTGCTGGCTGGCTGCGCTAAAGATGCCGACGATTCTGAAGAAGCCTCGGAACTGGTGCTCTACCGATCAGCCCAAAGCGGTATGGCGGCAGGTAACTATAAAGACGCCGTCACACGACTACAGGCTCTGGAGAGTCGATTTCCCTTTGGTCGCTATGCAGAGCAAGCTCAGCTTGAAATCATTTACGCCTACTACAAAAGCGCCCAGTCTGAGGCAGCGCGTGCTGCTGCGGACCGATTTATTAGACTCCACGGCAACCACCCTAATGTAGATTACGCGTACTATCTTCGAGGATTAGCCTCCTTTGAAGAAGATGAAAATTTCTTAACCAAAATTTTCCCGCTGGACCCATCAAAAAGAGACC
>CAJYBS010000407.1 GCA_913064795.1 uncultured Gammaproteobacteria bacterium | reverse complement strand
CCGTTGCGTTATGCCGTCGCGGGTTATCAGTCGCTTTGGCAGGATTGGATATGTAGTCAAACGTGGCGGGAGCGGCTAGGGTACTTATTGCTGGCACCGGGTTGGAACGAGGATGGACAGGACCGGCGAGCCAAAACGCTGAGGGCTTTGGGTCTTGGGGCGGGCAAGGAGCATCCTCACTGAACACCAGGGAAGCCGAAATTAATCAATGGTTTTTTGTTGCACTGATAACGAGACCGGTGGGGCGGGACAAATAACGAAGGACAGCAGAATTGACTTAGGGTGGTGATCGTCATCGCCGAACAACAGGAGTAACTCATGGATTTTCGAGAACAATCAATGCGGTCAGTTGCTGAGCGCGTCAATCAGGGTGAGACCACGGCGGTAGCGGTGGTCACCGATGCGCTCGATGCGATCGAGCAGCTGAACCCGTCGCTGAACGCTTTTTGTGCTGTTGATCCAGAGCATGCGCTGCAAGCCGCAGCAGAGGTCGATGCCCGGCGATCCAGGGGTGATCACTTGCCCTTGGCGGGTGTTCCTTTTGGCGTCAAAGATTTAGAGGACGCAGCAGGCTACGTCACTTCTTTTGGCTCTGCCTTTCACGTCGATGATGCCCCAGCGGCTTCGGACTCTGAGCTTGTGCGTCGATTGCGTCAGGCCGGAGCGGTGGTCGTTGGCAAAACCAATACGCCAGAATTCGGCTATAAGGGAAAGACAGACAATGTGCCCTTTGGTGCAACCAAGAATCCATGGCAACAATCCCGCAGCCCCGGTGGCTCCTCGGGTGGATCGGCTGCTGCGCTGGCCGCCGGAATGATACCGCTTGCGACGGGTAGTGATGGCGGTGGCTCGATTCGAATCCCAGCGGCGTTGTGCGGCCTGAGCGGTATTAAGACCTCTCAGGGGAGAATCCCGAATGGAGGTCCCAAACCGCCCGGTTCAGGCTTGCTCACTGTCAAAGGGCCGATGACCGTGCGAATCAGAGATGCCGCTTTTGCGCTTGATCAGTGTTTAGGTGATGAGCCAACGGATATTTTCTCACTACCTGCACCCGCTCAGCCCTGGACACCTCAGATCGATGGTCAATTGCCCAAAGCAGTGATCTGGTCGCCGACGATGGGGATTACGACGTGTGACGATGAAATTCTGGGCCATTGTGAGCAGGTGATCGAAAAGCTCAGGGCGAAAGGTGTGCAGGTAATCGAGCGTGACCCGATATGGTCCGAAAACCCTTTCGGCGCCTGGCTCGTGTTTTGGACTTCGGCGAGAGCGCGGGCTCAAGGGCATCTTCGCGGGACGCCGGAGTGGGAAAAAATCGATGCAGCCCTGCGCCCTCAAATAGAAATGGGGCTAGATCGCTTCTCAGGTGCTGATTACGCCCGGGCTATTGATCGCTGTCACACCCTCAATCTTGAGTTAGAGACTGCTTTCCATGAAGCGCCTATCCTGCTCACGCCCGCTACCCGTGGGCATGCACCCACCTTGGAGGGCGATGGCTTTGTGAACGGTGAACAGACGCCTGATTGGGTGGGTTATACCATGGGCATTAACATGACGCGTAATCCAGCAGGTACGGTTCCGATCGGATTGTCTGCCGATGGTCTGCCCATTTCAATGCAGGTGATTGGGCGTCAGCGAGATGACCTGGGAGTTTTAAAAATGCTCGCTGGGATGGAGGATTTAATCGGGTTCGACGTTTGGGCCAGTGACTTTTAACTGGGTTTTTGGTCGTTGAGGTGGAGATCAATTCTCCAATAGAAACAATTAAAACATAGGGTTATGAGCTAAAAATAAGAAACTATCTAGGTTTTCCTTCGTTTGGCAGCTGACTTAATGCGCGGCTTGGAGCGTCAATGATATTGATCGCTTCAAGAAAATCAGTAATTGTGTCGGCAGTGCTTTGCGCGCTAGAGCGCGCCGCAAGCACCTAAGCAAAGCGCAATGGCGTTAGAGGGGCGGCTAGGGATCCTTAGGGCGGCCTAAGCCGAAGTGGCGGTAGTTATAATGTTGATTCAGGGAATCACTAAGGGGTGTCAGTATGGCGGTAGAAGCGAAAGTGGTTGTCGTGCCCAAGGTAAAAGGGCCGCTCGAGATTCACTCGGTGGTTTTACCAAATCCGGGACCGCATCAAGTTTTGATCAAACAATTTGCGAGTGGTATTTGCCACAGCCAATTGCACACGATGCATCGATCAAGAAATGCGCCGGAGGTGCTCGGCCACGAATCCACGGGTGAAGTTCTTGAAGTGGGGTCGGAGGTGAGTCACGTTGCCCCCGGCGACACAGTCATGGTGACCTGGGTGCCTCGCAGCATTGTCCCGGGCGATCGGGTTCCTCAAGCCGCTCGGGTCGAACTGGCCAATGGCGACGTCGCCACCTGCAGCAATGTCTTCACCTGGGCGGATCACACTTTGGCGGATGAAGGGTATGTTGTGAAGGTGCCGTCGACGATTGAGCCCCTAGTCAGTTCTATTATTGGATGTGCTGTCATGACTGGCGCTGGAGCTGTTGAGAACACGGCCAATGTTCAGGCGGGTGACAGTGTTGCGATCTTCGGTGTGGGTGGTGTCGGGTTATCAGCAGTGGTTGCAGCCAGCGCCAGGGGCGCTGATCCCTTGATTGCAGTGGATCTCGATGATGAGAAATTGGCCTTCGCTCGACGCTTTGGAGCAACCCATACGATTAATGCAGGGAAAGCCGACCCGATTGCCGAGATACGAGCGCTGACGCAAAAATCTGATCGGTCTACGATTCGCCGTGAAACCGTGGCGGGGGCAGATTTTGTCTTTGACTGTATAGGCATCAAAAAAACCATGGAGCAGATTGTACCCGCCGCCCGAACCGGGGTTTTTGGTGGTGAAAGCGGAGGCACAGCGGTGCTCGTGGGAGTGCGCACCACTGGGGTTGAACTCGA
>CAJYBS010000406.1 GCA_913064795.1 uncultured Gammaproteobacteria bacterium | reverse complement strand
GGCGCCCATGGACCAAGCGATCGAAGCGGCAATTAAAATGGCCAAAATGACCGATGATATGGTGATCTCCGATCTCGAGCGCCAATAGCTCAGCAATTGGGTCGTTTAATTTTTTAGTGGGCGCGATGCCCTGCTGAGGAACGGATGCGAGGGTTGTTCTGACCGGATATCGGATTGAGGCGACGGGTGGGGGTTTAGAAGGTTGAGCACCACTGACCGGCCGTGGGTGCTTGATTGTTATAAAACTCAACGAAACCCGATCGAATGCCAAGCCCGCCGGCGTGACCAAGATCTCTGCTCACGATAAGCGTCTTAGGGCGCGAGGCTCGATCGGGCTTGAATTCCCCAGCGCTGATTGAGTTTCGTTACGATATACAGAGATTGGTAGCGACCGATGGACTCATTGCGATCATTGAAACGCTCGAACTCAGTCTCGATATGAACTTTCGTCGGTGAAGACAAGGTCACCGTTCTCTTTGTCCAAGCCGAATGATGCCAGCCTGTTTCAATCAGCCGGGGAAAGCGTAGCGCGCTCGCAAAAGATGCTGGGTCGTTATAGACCTTGACGGTTTGGCTGGCAAAGCGCACGTGGGGATAATGCAGGGTAGTTGCCCAGGCCTCGGAGTCTTGAGCATTAAAAGCCGTCATGAAACGGTTAAGCACCTCAAGAGCTGCGGTGTTAGGTTCCTCGCCGCTGACCCAGATCGGACTCACAGCAAGACTAAAAGCGAAGACCAATTGGCTGATTAGTCGAATCATTTGCATAGTGTAGACCTTAGTTTGTGATGTGGCTGAAAAATAATTGACGGTGGCTCCCTTCTGCGTCCTTAGAAGCGCGTCTGAGAATGCCTTGGCCGCCTGTTTCCGGAAATGCCATTTGAAAGCATTGAATGGCCAATCAAGCGCGGACCGTGAATTCAGGAAACCACGACTTCGCGGCCCTCTCGGCTTGTCGCAGAAATCAGTGTATATCCTAGGCTTTCTAAAGTAGAAATGTTTTTTGGGGACATTTCACAATAGACGGTGGACTCTCTCAACAATATCCGCCAGTCTTACGATGGACGAGTCAGGGATGTAGAGCGCCTTCGCTCGCGGCGAGCCAGTGAGCGGGCTCTCAATCAAAAGGACAGGGGCATTGGAAGAATCAGTCATATCGTTTAAAAAGGCCAAAGGCCCGCACCTTGAAGCCCGCAAAGGTAAAAAGCTGAAAGAGATGCAAGCAGCTTTTAAGGCTGCGCGAACTGATCAACCGGGGACTTCAAAGCCGACGGGTGGGAGTAAATCCTCTAGAACCGGCCGGTCATCTAAGAAAAAACGATGAAACCAATCCAATTGTTTGAAAGGCCGAGTGGCCTGTTGTTTTCTCTTGGGGCCGCTGTTGCAGGATTGTATCAGCGCTCAACCTCGTTGCCGCTTATTGGGTTGAATGCGTTTCAGGGAGCCCTGACCCGGTCGTCGAGCGAACGAAAGGATCAGGAGCGCTCCAGGGGATGAAGGCCCAGGCCCTGGAGATGGCTCTAATCGCAGTAGCTTATTTAGTGACCTATCTGCTTACTTTTTATCTCTGGATGCCGGTACAGAATCTATTTCTGGAGCCAGGACTAGCCCTCGCCAGCTTAATTTTTTTACCCCATGGCGTGAGGGTATTGAGCGTTTTTCTAGTGGGTGCGCGATCAATCCCACCCCTTTTAATCGTCGGTATTATTGTGCCCTTTTTAATGGGTTATCCAGCCTATCTGGCCGGGGTCGCAGGGGCGTTGTGCGCCTATTTGGCCTTTAAGATTTTTCTGCTGGCGGGGTATCGGGTTGAGCCTCGTGCCCAGTTGATTTCGCAATGGCGCAGTTTAATGCTGATCGCCTTCGTCGCGGCAGTCATCAACGGGTTAGCGATTCCAGCCATTTTACTGGCTGAATCTTTCACTGAGGCCGAGGTAACGCCGCTCATCTTGATGTTCGTGATCGGAGACACCCTAGGTGCCTTTGTATTTTTTGCTTTACTGGCCGCCGGCGGTCGTACTTATCAATGGCTGCATGGTCGTTTGAGCGACTGACAATAGCCTCCGGGTTGTATCAATTGGGGTCAATTGAATCGTTTTGCCTTGGCGATAGGTAATCGCTGCAGCGCTCCAAGGGTTCTTGCTAGGGCCAGAATGAGCAATATCGCGCTGTAACTTGAGTCCCGGAGTCGTGATCAGTCGGTGCCTGCGCCGTGATCGAGAACAGCAAGAGATTCATTTGCAGCAGCGCCATAGATACCCTTGGCCATTAAGGAGGTCTCTATGGCTCGACGCTCTTGATAGACCGCTGCTCTGATCTCGTGAGCGGTGACATCCGTGGGCGCAGCTTGCACCGCGAGCTCGGCAAGATGGCAAGCGAGACGAGGGTCTTTTGACGCGAGTGCTAATGCACGATCCGCTAAATTTTGAGCGCCGCCTGCAAGTTGGGCCAGCTCGAGGGCAAGGTCTTTATCAGGCGCCGGTTTCAGATGTGCAGGGTTACCATCGTACCAACCCCCGTACATTCTCCAGATATTACGAATAACAAATTCTGGCTCGTCATAGGTGGGCCTAAGATAAGGCTTCTCGAGTTCAGCTGGGTCTATTCGAACTTCTTGAATAATGTCATCGAGTTTAGCGCCTTCGTTCATTCTCATCAGCGTCTGACTGACCAAATACTCCAAGGCATTCGCAACATCTTCAAGCGCTGTCTTAATGCGCTGTTCTCCAACAATGGGTAGTCCATGGGCCGGCAGCAAGAGTTCGGCATCTTTTTCAGCCATGGCGCGCATGGCCCTTGCCCACTCAGCGGGATAGCGTTGAACCTTTTGGGGGTTGCCGGCGTTTGGAAAGCACCAGATAAAAAAGTCACCCGCGCAGATTGCTCGATGCGCTGGTATCCATCCCCAGGTGACATCGTCGGTCT
>CAJYBS010000405.1 GCA_913064795.1 uncultured Gammaproteobacteria bacterium | reverse complement strand
TTAATGCTCCCTCTAAATAAAGCCTAGCTAGAAATGGAATATCGACCGAGACCCGAGCAGACCCCATTTTAGATCCAATAATGCGTTGCCCAGCAGCTGCTAAATTTCCTGGATCATATTCGCCGAGTACCCCTGATGCCGGCATGCCAACGATCACAGCGGTTCCGCCTCGACTGAGCATGGCAATCGACTGATCAATCGCGGCCTTGGCACCTACCGTGACGAATACATAGTCTACGCCACGACCGCCGGTCAATTCCTGAATTCGAGCCAAAGGATCCCCATCGCCGCTATTGATGACGTCGGTCGCACCAAAGTGATTCGCAGCAACCAATTTTTCTGGAACAACATCCAAAGCAATAATCGGTTTGGCCCCCACGTGAAGCGCACCCTGCAGGGCATTTAGACCAACACCCCCACAGCCAATTACCGCCACACTCGCACCGCGGGGGACGGCGGCGGTATTCATTACCGCTCCAAAGCCTGTGATAACACCGCAGGCCAGTAAACAGGCTGCATCGAAAGGTATCGTCTCAGGAACAGGGCACACCTGACTCGCCTCGACCAAGACCTGTTCCGCAAACCCGCCGGTACGCAGGCCATGACCCACCGAGACGCCTGAATGATCACGGAGAGGACTTCTCTCGTCCAAGGGAAACGAGGTTTCGCACAATACTTCTTGATCGAGATGGCAGTAGTGACAGTCACCACAGTGGCGTATCAGGGTGACAACAACATGATCACCCGGTTTAACGCGCTCCACCCCCGGGCCAACCGCTTCAACAACTCCTGCGGCCTCGTGGCCGTAGATTTGTGGCAGATCTCCGCCCCAGCTACCGTCTACAAAAAACAAATCACTATGACAAATTGCACAGGCTTTAAGGTTCACCCGAACTTCACCGGCTGCGGGCGCCGACAGTTGTAAATCTTCAATACTGAGTTTCTCTCCAAAGACCCGACAGACTGCTGCTTTCATCAATGGCGCTCCAATCGCTTGCGCACCCAGTATCGACAGGATCCTGAGAAATTGGCAAGACATTTTATCCAAAAAAATACTGGAGCGGCCCCAATGATTAGCCCCACCTCTTTCAGCCAACAACTGGGACCCTTGCTTTTGCTGACGTCACCCAGAACCCCCACTGCGCTCCTCAAGGGATGTTAAGGCGCTAATGCTCTCTGATCACTTCATTGGAATCAGCACACTCACCGTAGTGCCCTTACCCACCTGACTCTCAAGCAGTATGGCGCCATCATTCTGCAAGATAAAACCTTGAGCAGAGCTCAACCCCAAACCTTGACCCAGGGATTTGGTCGAGTAAAACGGATCGAAAACTCTCGTCTGTAAATGCGTCGCAATCCCACTGCCTGCGTCCGTGATCGTAATCCGGGCATAGGAGCCAACGCTTAAAATCGCCTCCCGAGTCGCTTTTGGTTCCGTTTGTTGCATTACATCGAGGCCAATGGCGATCTTGCAGGGGGTTAGCGACGCCTCAACGGCGTTTTCTGTAATATTCCGAAGGGCCATTTCTAGTCCCTCAGGATTTATGCTGCACACCAAACCGGGAGATAATTGCGATAGCTTAAATTCAACGCCTGGTTCTGATTCTTCGATTAAAACTTGAACGAAACCTTCTACGAACTTACTGACCTCAAGTGTTCCAGTCGAGACCGTGCTTTGCTGTGAATAGGTCATTAGGTTCTGAATCAACTGAGCGCTCGTTTCTATCTGAGCCTTCAATTTCTCTGTTGCTGCAGGCCTTAAACCCTGCTTTTGATGTTCCTCTTCGATCACTTCGGCGTAACCTAGGATTCTTTGGAACCCATTGTTGAGTTCGTGAGCAACACCTCTAGCCAGGTCCGACACAGCCTGCTGTCTTTCAGAGTAGATACTTAGACTAAGCAGTTCATTACGTTCAGAAACATCACGAGCATGCAAAATCATCAACTCTTGCTGTGACACAGAAACCAATCGAACATAGACCTCAAGCGACCGGATCGCACCTGTTGGAGCCCTAACTTGCCTAACCACTTTAATGTCTACCGATTCCTCAGATTGAGATTGTTCTCTTCTGGTGAGCGCAAAAGCCTTAGTTTGCTCAAATGACGCTTCATCGGTCCCTAAAGAAAGCTCCCAAACCTTTCGACGAAGGATGGCCTGTTCATCGAGGAAGGTCACCTTGCAAGCAGCCTCATTCGCATAAATAACATCTCCCTCCTCGACGGTGCAGATAATACAAGCATCAGGCGCGGCCTTAACCGCTTCGAGAATTTGCTCCCCATCTTTGGTGAGTCTTGAAATCGTGTTGAATGCCTCATTCAAGAGATCAACCAAGGCGTTAATTTCATTTTGCTTTTTGGGTTTATAGTCGATGGGATTTAGCTTTGAAGGGAAACCTGACAAAGCGTTTTCTCTAATTTGCTCAATAACGCCTTGCACCGGTCGGTAAAAAAAGAAGTAAAAGCTGGCACCTACAACCAAAAGGACGAGGAACATCCGCAAAATCGCAATACGTGCATGCCACCACTGCTGGGTAACAAATTCCTCGAAGACGCGGTGGGCGTCGAAGATCGCATAGATGCGAAGCTGGTTCTTCGAAGCTGCTCTGCGGAACTCTAAATGACGCGGTGTTAAGAGCTCGAGAATGGGCTTTAACGAATCAGGCCAGGGCTCATCAATGATCAACAGGGTTTGGCTTTCATCCAACAATTCGAATCGATGCAGGCCTCTTTCCTTGAATTCTGTTTCCTTCACCCATTGCAGCACAGCCGCCTTGTCGGCTGGGGCGGTCTCGTAACGCGTCAAAATCCATTGGAGCTTTGTTTCAATTTCCTCATAAGCACGGGATTTTTCTTGTTCAAATTCAACCGAAACCCGCCATACAAAAATAGCAGCGCCTGATAAAAACGATATCACCAGGCTAAGGG
>CAJYBS010000404.1 GCA_913064795.1 uncultured Gammaproteobacteria bacterium | reverse complement strand
AAACTCGCATTCATTAATAAGGCACGCTTTCCGATGCCGGAATTGTAGCAGTCTCTACACAAAATTCACCTCAATATCATCCGCGACCCTTCTAATTAGGATCGAACTCATATAACATTCACTACACAAATCCTGGGGTCAACCAACATGAAACTCAGTGATATTGATCTTAATTTATTTGTCGTGCTTGATGCGATCTACACCGAGGGTAATCTAACCCGAGCCGGTGAAATCATCGGTATTACCCAGCCCGCGGTGTCCAACTCTCTGTCTCGCCTTCGTACTCTGTTTGATGATCCGCTTTTTGTTAGAACCGCCGATGGTATGATCCCGACGCCGGTCGCCCAGAATATCATCGGAGGGGTTAGGCAAGCCCTCGACCTCGTTCGTTCGAGCGTTCAAGACAGCGAGCACTTCGATCCCTTGCAATCTGAAAAACGTTTCCGAATTTCCGCCAATGATTTAACAGAAGCCATCCAAATCCCTCCGCTTGTGAGACAGCTAAAAGACGCAGCACCAAAGGTTGCCATTGAGTGTTATCAGGTTAGGCGCAGGGACCTCAATATTGAACTTGCGTCCGGTAATCTCGATCTTGCGATTGATGTGCCGCTCACCCCGGACCCGCAGATTAAACATGTTGCCTTGCGCCAGAGCCCGCAGGTTTGCGTGGTAAGAAAGGACCACCCACTGATCAAGAATAAACTCTCGCTCGACGACTATCTTTCCCTGGAACACATTCACATCTCGTCTCGCCGCGGTGGCCTCGGTATTGTTGACCTCGCGCTGGGCAAAATGGGTAAGAAAAGAAACATCGTGTTAAGAACGCAGCACTACTTGTCGTCACCGCTGCTGGTCACGACCACCGATCTTGCCATGACCGTCCCGATGACCTTTGCACGCTTTTTGACAAGCCTTGGACCGGTTCAAGTTTTGGACCTACCCTTTGATGCTAGCGACCTTGAAACCCACCTCTATTGGCACGAGAGCACAGATAAAGATCAGGCCAATCAGTGGTTTAGATCAATGATCATGGAATCCAGCAATCTAGATAGGACGTAACTCCGTTTTATGAATTTCGTTGGCAGCCACATTCTCGGTGTTGAACAATTTTCACGCGAGGACATCGCGCGAATCTTTGACGTTGCCGACTCCATGGCGCCTTACGCGCGTCGCGAACGCGTGACCCGTGTTTTAGAGGGTGCAATCCTTGGCAATATGTTTTTTGAGCCCAGCACCCGAACTCGGGTCAGTTTTGGCTGCGCCTGGAACTTGCTAGGGGGAGAAGTTCGAGAAACAACCGGTATCAAAGCGTCAGCCCTCGCCAAGGGAGAATCTTTTTACGACACCGCTAGGGTCCTCTCAGGTTACAGTGATCTGATCGTAATGCGACATGAGAAAAGTGGATCAGTCTCTGAATTCGCCGCAGCCAGCCGCGTGCCGGTGATCAACGGCGGGGATGGAGCGAATGAACACCCGAGTCAAGCCCTACTTGATCTTTACACCATTAGTCGGGAACTCGGACATCAAGGTAAGATCATCGATGGTATGCGCATCGCTCTGGTGGGGGATCTGCGATTTGGTCGGGCGGTTCACTCACTGTGTAAACTCTTGATGGCTTATCAAAATATCCAGCTGACACTGATCTCACCCGAGGCCTTGAAGCTACCCGGGGAATACATTGTTGCCCTCGAGAACAAAGGCCACACCGTTACAGAATCGCATGCCTTACAGTCGGGTATCCAACATGCAGATATTGTTTACGTTACGCGAACCCAAGAAGAACGCTTTGAGTCGAAAGACGAAGCCCAAAAATACAAGGGTCTTTTTCGCCTCAACCAAGAGATCTATACCGAATTCTGTGAGCCGAATACTGTGATCATGCATCCGCTGCCTCGAGATTCACGCGAGGATGCTAACGAACTTGATAATGACTTAAACGACAATCCAAATCTTGCCATATTTCGTCAGACAGACAACGGCGTTCTAATCCGAATGGCGCTGTTTGCGATGATTTTAGATGTTGTCGAGCAGATCGATGCGACCAGCCGAAACGTAAACTGGTACACATCACGAAGATTCTAAGTTCTCGACGCTAAATACTTTTCCGCAACCCATTCAAAAACTGGAGACCCCTATCATGCTTCATCACTCAATTTTAGAGACGATTGGTAATACCCCCGTAGTACGACTCAATCGGATGGCGCCGAAAGGCCAAACCATTTATGCCAAAATTGAAGCCTTCAACCCCATGGCATCTGTGAAAGATCGCTTGGCGATTGCCATTATTGAGGATGCGGAACGACAAGGCACTTTGACGCCAGGTCAGACCGTCATCGAAGCAACCTCCGGCAACACTGGAATTGCCTTAGCCATGGTCTGCGCAGCGAAGGGCTATCCGTTTGTCGCGACAATGGTTGAGACATTTTCAATTGAACGTCGAAAAATCATGAAAGCCCTGGGAGCGCGCGTTATTTTAACGCCGGCAGCCGAGCGAGGATCTGGCATGGTTGCCCGGGCCGAAGCCCTAGCTGCGGAACACGGCTGGTTCCTCGCGCGGCAATTTGAGAACCCCGCTAACCCAGCCTATCACCGCAACACCACAGGACCCGAAATCTTGCGCGATTTCGCGGGCCATGAACTCGACTATTTTGTCAGTGGCTGGGGCACAGGTGGAACCATGACAGGCACTGGGCAGGTCCTAAAGGCGGCTCGACCCAATCTGAAAGTCATAGGTGTTGAACCCCAAGAAGCCGCCTTGCTCTCTGGTGCATCTTGGACGCCGCATAAAATTCAGGGCTGGACACCAGACTTCATCCCCGAAGTGCTCGACCAAAGCATCGCTGACGAGCTCATCCTTGTCTCAGATGACGAATCCCTTGAAACAGCTCGGCGTCTCGCCGCGGAGGAAGGCATTTTCTGCGGAATCTCTTGTGGCGCAACCATGGCCGGCGCGCTCAAAGTTGCCCA
>CAJYBS010000403.1 GCA_913064795.1 uncultured Gammaproteobacteria bacterium | reverse complement strand
TACAGCGGCTATGTTTGAGCTCTTTAAATAAGCAAAGGTATTGATTCATCTAGGGTCTACCAATTTGTTCGATTGAACGGGTTTGGGGTATTGAGAGGTTGCTGTTTGGTCGAAGTGTATGCATTCTCAATGGGGAGACTTCGGTCAGTGAGGTCGAACGACCGGAGGTGAGGAGAGGTTGTCATGGATGTGAAGCAGTGGCTCAGCGCAGAAGAGATTGCAGTATTTACGTCAAGGAGCGACCTTCGTGGTTTTTGGTATGTCGCTTTTAATTGGTTGTTGATTGCGAGTATTTTTTGGGGGATGGCTCAATGGTCTAATCCACTGAGCGTGTTCTTGGGGCTTTTGCTTTTAGGCGGTCGCCAACTGGGATTGGCGATCCTGATGCACGAAGCAGGTCATGGTACGTTGTTTCGCAGTCCAGTTTTCAATCGGTTGGCAGGCAGATGGCTGTGCGCCTACCCAATTTTAAGTGGACTTGAGGCTTATGCCCTATCGCATCGTGGCCATCATGCGTTGGCGGGCAGCACTAAGGATCCTGATTTGGCGAATTATCAGGCCTATCCGGTATCGTCTGGCAGTTTTCAGCGCAAAATTTTTCGAGATGTGACCGGCCAAACCGGTGTTCGAAATCTGCTCGCGCTGTTTCGAGGGTCTGGGGGAGATCTTATGACCCGCGGTGAAGGTCATCCCTCGACGCTTGCTCAGGGAGTGGCGGCCAACTTGATGTTGGCAATGGTTTTGTTCTGGTCGGGGGTGGGAGAACTTTATCTTGTTTGGGTCGTTGCTTATCTCACGATCTATCCCTTAACCGCGAGGATAAGGCAGCTCGCTGAACATGGAAACGTCGGCAATCTCTTTGATGCCGATCCTAGAAACCATACCAGGACAACCCGAGGGAATTGGATAGAGCGGCTCTTTATTTGTCCGAATCAGGTGAACTTCCATTGTGAGCATCACTTTATGGCCAGTGTGCCCTGCTATCGCTTGCAGCGGCTTCACGCGGTTTTACAACAGCGCGGATTTTACGTTGATTATGAGCATGCCCTTGCGAAGGGTTACAAGTCGGTGCTGAAAAAGGCGATCTTCAAATCTGAACCGCAACCTTTGGCTTGAGGCCCCCATCGCTCGGATAGGTCGTCAATAGGGTTAGAAGAAAACAGTATCTTTTGTATCTAAAAATGTACCGAGAACGTTGTGAAGGGCCATCTGCCTGGGTAACAATGAAGGGCGTAAAGATAGAAAAACTGGATGTGTGCCGCACTACCCGATTGGATTTTTTGATAGGAGAACAACATGGATTTCGATATACCCAAGGACCTTCAAGATTACTTGAACGTACTGGATGATTTTATTGAGCGGGAAATTAAGCCGCTCGAAAACGAAAACGACAACATTCGGTTTTTCGATCACCGGCGTGAGGATGCACGGACTGATTGGGAGCGCGGCGGCCTACCGAACGAAGAATGGGAGTCGCTGCTGGGCGAAGCCAGGCGCCGGGCAGATGCCGCTGGTCATTACCGGTATCCGATCCCAGAGGAGTACGGCGGTCAGAACGGTTCTAATTTGGGTATGGCCGTGATTCGAGAGCACTTTGCGACCAAAGGCTTGGGGTTGCATAACGACCTTCAGAATGAACATTCGATCGTTGCAAATAATGTTGGGTTGCTGCTGATGTTGGCCTACGGCACAGAGGCGCAACAAGCGGAGTGGATCCCTCTTTTACTGGCAGGTAAGCGAGGATTTGCTTTTGGCATTACCGAACCGGATCACGGATCAGATGCGACCCACATGGAAACCACTGCGGTAAGAGATGGCGATGGGTGGCGAATCAATGGTGGCAAAACTTGGAACACGGGCATCCATAAAGCGCAATACGACATGATTCTGGCTCGAACGAGTGGCAAGGCTGGAGACGGCGAGGGGATCACTGCCTTTTTGACACCAACCAATGCAGAAGGTTTTAAAGTCGAAGAAATGCTGTGGACATTCAATATGCCAACGGATCATGGCCGTATTTCCCTCGACAATGTGTATGTCGACCAATCAGCCATTTTTGGTGGTGAAGGTCGAGGCCTGCAGGTAGTCCAACATTTCTTCAACGAAAATCGTATTCGCCAGGCGGCCTCGAGCCTTGGCGCAGCGCAGTTCTGCGTGAATCAATCCATCGAATATGCCATGCAGCGCAAACCCTTTGGCAAACCTTTATCAACTAATCAGGCGATCCAGTTCCCATTGGCGGAGCTCCAGACACGCTGCGAAATGTTACGGGCGTTGATTCATAAGACCGCCTGGATGATGGACACCTATGGCAACTTTGCGGTGTCTGACAAGGTCTCCATGTGCAACTACCAAGCCAATAGATTGTGCTGCGAGGCGGCTGACCAAGCGATGCAGGTTCATGGCGGTCTTGGTTATTCTCGTCATAAGCCGTTTGAGCACATTTATCGACACCATCGCCGGTACCGGATTACCGAAGGGGCGGAAGAAATTCAGATCAGGCGGATAGCAGGCTACCTCTTTGGATACATGAAGCAGCAGGCTCCGAAGGGGGTGAAGCTTGACTAGGCATTGTATGAATTGGGTGACAGGGTGAGCAGTTTACGATGAGCTTGAAGGTCCCCAGTTTTGAGGCGTTCGAGGCAGCGCTCGCTGACGTTGTAACTGCCCATGTTCCAGGGTGTTCAGCCCTGCTTAAGGTCGAGCGGCTCTCCGGTGGAGCGAGTCAGGAGACCTACCGACTGACCGTTGAAAGAGACGGTATTGAAATGCCGCTCGCGATGCGGCGCACCCCTGGCGGTGAGTATCTCGAACCTCTTCCCGCACATCCTGGCCTCGACGTGGAAGCGCAGTTGATGCAAGCCGCCAAAGCCGTGGGTGTGCCTGAGCCCGAGGTTTCCCATGTATTAACCCGCGACGATGGGTTGGGCGACGGCTTTGCTATGGAGTGGATCGACGGTGAGGCCCTGGG
>CAJYBS010000402.1 GCA_913064795.1 uncultured Gammaproteobacteria bacterium | reverse complement strand
CATTGGGATGGAAAGCGGGCTGCTGCTTTCTGATCATAATCAGATTTTTTAATGCGTTAAAAACCTGTGTATGCACAGAGGACGCATCCGCGAAGGTGGCCATTAAATTCTCTAGGTGCCACTGGTGGCGATTAATAGCGCGGTTTTGACTGGTGTGTTCAAGCCGGTCGATATCATTGCGCGTGCCGAGTAGGGAATGAATGTAAAAAGCGGGCACCCCTTCCAAACCCAGCATAATGGCATGCGCACACAGGAACCGCTGTTGACCCCAGTCATCGGGACCTTCAATCGTGCCCCTTAATGCATCAAACAACGCAATATTAATTTCGTAAGGCTTGGCGGACTCCTCTGACGCTTCACGCCATGAAACCCTACCGCCAAAACGCTCCATCGTCGTCAGCAACGTGTCGACCTCTTCCGGCGCCAACAGTCCCTCAATCGGTCGCAACCCAATGCCATCGTGAGAGGCAATAAAGTTGAAATAAAATGTGCCATCTTGCGCGGGCGGCATGCTCATCATCCAGGTAGACAAGTGGCGGCTGTTTCCCGTAACGAGCGCATGCACCAACAATGGCGGCAAAGAAAAATTGTAAATGCCGTGTGCTTCGTTGCCGTTGCCGAGGTAAGACAAATTCTCTCGATTGGGAACATTGGTCTCGGTGATCACGATGGCATCGGGTTGTGCACACTCGATGATCAACCGGAACATCCGGATGAGCTCATGGGTTTGGGGCAGATTGATACAGGTTGAGCCACTTTGCTTCCATAAAAAAGCAACCGCATCCAGACGAAAGACCCGCACGCCCGCATCAAGCAAAGCCCTGATAATGGAAACAAACTCCACCGCTACGGCAGGGTTGGCGAAATTGAAATCCACCTGATCAGAGCTAAAGGTGCACCATACCGATTGCTCACCTCGCTCGGTCAAAACAGAAGTCAGTAACGGGGAGGTACGGGGTCTGACAACTTGTGACGTATCAAAAGCCGCGTCAGGGACGAAAAAATAATCACTACCGGGATCAATTCCCAGGCGAAAATTTTCGAACCAGGCCGATCGACTGGAACAGTGGTTCAACACGAGGTCAGCCATTAATCGATAATCGACACCCAAACGAGTGATGTCTGGCCACGTACCCAGCGCTTCATTCACACTAGAGTAATCGAGTACCGAAAACCCGTCATCAGATGTCCACGGATGAAAGGGTAAGACGTGTACCCAAGAAACAGCAGCGCCCAACTCCCGGGTTAAAAAACCGTGTAGCGTCTTCAGCGGTGGCTCAGCATCGTCAACAATCGAATCGCCATAGCTGATCACCGCGACATCGGCCTCGCTCCAAAGGTTGCGGTTAGGTTCCGGCGGGAGCTGTCCTGACCTCAGCCTCGCAGCTTCCAACAAGGCTTCATTCCATTTTTTCAGGTCGGAAGTGACGTCGTTATGACCGTAGATTGCCTCGAGATGTCTCTGCAATCGCTCTTCAATCAAATTGCTCATGCACGTGCTGACTGAGGCGCAGGATGACTGGGCGCAAATTCTGCGTGATCAGCCTCAACTGCCTCGATCAGTTCATCAAAAATAGTAGGGATCGCGCTGAATACCCGATTCCACGTGGGAATAAATGGCGCTTCGGTGGAGCGTTCCAGAAACTGATTACCCGCCGTAAGTATGTTCTCGGCGAACAACTCTATGGCCTCTTCTTCCTTATGAATATCAAAGGTCAGCCCGTTCATGATGGCGTCATTGCGATAGGTCTCAATCAGATCCAACGCCATGCGGTAATAGGTAGCTTTTAGTGTACGAAACGTCTCCGGACTGAATACGGTGCCCTGAATGGCAAGCTTGCGATACAGCGAACGGGCGATATCGAGAGACATGCGCGACAACCCAGCAGTCTGATCAGATAGCGAGAGATCCTGATGTTTGTGATCGTAATTATCAGCAATGTCGACCTGACAAATCTGCTTGTTGCTGTTGCTACGGTAAACCTCAGACACCACGCCAATCTCTAGCCCCCAATCCGTTGGTACGCGGAGATCGCCGAGCAAACGTTTTCGAAAAGCGAACTCTCCGGCCAAAATATACCGGTAGCTATCGAGGTAGTTGAGATAGGGTGACTCCCCTACGATGCGCTTTAAAGCGCGAATCATGGGCGTAACCAATAATCGGCACACCCGCCCGTTGATCTTATTTTCTGATACGCGGGGATAGTAGCCCTTGCAAAACTCGTATCCGAAAATGGGATGCGCTACCGGATAGATCAACCTTGCCAACAGGCTACGATCGTAAGTGAGGATGTCGCAGTCGTGCAATGCGATCGCCTCAGCGCGGCCCGTGGCGAGCACGTATCCCATGCAGTACCAGACATTGCGGCCCTTGCCGAGTTCCGTTGGCGCCAGGCCGGCCTCTTGCAGACGTTCATCAATCGCCTTCAGGCGCGGCCCGTCGTTCCACAATACCCGATGATGCTGGGGCAGCGCCGAGAAAAACGTGAGAGCGTGCTCGTACTCCGATTGGGACGCGCGGTCGAGGCCAATCACAATCTGCGAGAGGTAGGGCACCGCTTGCAATTCGCGAATAATTGCAGGCAGTGCCGGTGTTTGAATTTCAGAATACAGAGAGGGCAGGATCAGTCCGAGCTTCCTGCGCTCGCTGAATGACATCAGGTCTTTTTCAAGATCTTCGGTCGATCGCCCGCCCAAGTTATGCAGCGTTGTAATCGTTCCGTTTTGGTAAAAATCGGCCACTGACTCTATCCTCCATTACTCGGTCCAACAAAGTCTCGATGCCCTCCGACCAGCCAGCAGGACCAAACTGATCACTGATGATCAAACCTCCCGCCCTTGCTATTTGTGGGGGTTCATAAACTGGGGATCTCACCAGCAGCGCAAGATCCGTCACCTGCAACATGTCAATATCATTCTCCGCATCGCCCGCTGAGATACTCAGGGCACCCTCAAGTCCCGTCCGCTCTGTGGAA
>CAJYBS010000401.1 GCA_913064795.1 uncultured Gammaproteobacteria bacterium | reverse complement strand
CCGAGCGGGTTTACAAAAACGCTTGGACTCACGCCCAAGCCATCACCGAAATCAGGCAGCTTGAGGGCAAGCAGTTTGATCCCATCGTGGTTCAAGCGTTTATGGGCATAGAGGATGAGATCATCGCGATTTCTGAGAAATTCAGCGATTGATGAACTCGATAGAGACGAAATTACCGCTCCTTTGGGCAATCACCGATCGATGCTGACCCCAAGCACCTCAGCGAGCAATTCGAGCCCAGCCTTGGTAAACGCATTCATGTTTTCAATTCGGTTAGAGGAACCCGTCTCAATGGTACGACTGGCTGATTTTGGCCCAACAACCCCAATAACGCTTACACCCGGGCCGTGCCCGTAAGGTGTGCCTGCTGGACCTGCCGCCCCTAACTCAGCAATACCCCAAGTGGCATTCAGCTTTGCACGCGCCGAAGCTGCGAACTCCAAAACCATTGCTTCAGTCAAAGGTTTTAGACCTTTGAGTTTTTCCCGATCGAGATCCAGATAAACTCGACGAGATGCGAGGGTATAAACCACGCTTCCTCCGAGAAAAAATTGAGAAGCGCCAGCAACAGAAAGCAGATTTGCAGAGATCAGCCCGCCCGTCGATGATTCAGCAATGGAAACCGTGTGTCCGCGCTCAACCAGTCGTTCGCCTATTTTATTCGTGGTGTTTTCAAACACATCGGTCTCCTTTGAACACTACCTTTTAACATCGCCTTTAAACTCAGCCTTTGAACACTACCTCTTATCATCACCTGTAAACTCCGCCTCTTAATCCTTACTCTTCTTTCAGGACCATGATCAGATACCTTATTGATGAGATGCTTGTTTATTTCGTGTGCCGCTATCACGATCACTTGGACCAGGAGCACCTTCAACGCGGCGATATTGACCCGTTAGGTTCCGGCGCCTCAAAAAAGACAACCTACCATGCATAGCCGCCGCTCAATCACCCCAGCGGCTATTCATTCATTGGGTATTGGACCCACGGCCACGCCTCGGGGTCAAACACTGCTCGAAGCTTAAACTTTTGAGATGAGAACCAACAATTTGGAGCACGTGCAGTCCCGAGATTTAAGGCCGAAAATTCGTTGCTCCTATCTTTTCACGATTGACCGGGACGCTAACAAGAAGCAGCCTCCAGTTTCGTAAGCCCTTGTTAGTGAAATACTGCTCAATGAAAATCTTTTAATCAACAGACGCGCATTCGATTGATCGAGAGGATTTTCCAGGATTCATTTTCAATTCAGATCTCTCGAAGTTTGATAACATAAACTTCTCAAAGACCGGTTCCAGGCTGTGCTTTTTTTGTAAGCATCCACTATTAACTTATACAGAGGCTTAGGAGAGATGATGACCGCACTCGAGCATGAAATTATCGGTGAACTCAAATTTCTAACGAGTGAGACCCCATCTTCGCTATACCGTAATGATCAAGTGCGTATGGAACGGGACAGCAAAGGCAACTTTATCCGTAGCGCTGGTGTTCGGACCGAGTCGCGCCAACTCAACATCAATGATGCTCGCCAGTTGTCGAGTGAGCAGGCAATGACCCTCGCGAAAAACGGCTTTGAGCTGCTGAATGCCCCGATCGCTGGCTACGACTTCCTCGATCACAAAACAGTCACCGAACATTACTACAAAGATTGTGAAGCCCTTGTTGCTGAAGCCACGGGCGCAAAAATCTGGGCCTTCGATCACAACATACGCTCCGCGAGCGGACTGGCAGAGAAACGCAGGGTGAAGGGCGGCCAGGACGTCCAGGGTCCTGCACACATCGTCCATGGCGACTATACACTTCGATCAGCGGGCGAACGCTTACTGCAACTCACCCGTCCGCCATCGGTGAACGATACGCTCAAAACCGTCAGCCAGGATGGCAGCGGCTTGATCCCAAAGACACTTGCGCTACAGGCATTACAACAAGGCGGCAGGTTCGCCATTATTAACGTTTGGAGAAACATCGATTTCATCCCAGTCGCAACTCACCCGCTCGCGCTTTGTGATGGTCAAACCGTCGAACCCGAAGACCTCGTCGTCTTCGAGATTCACATGCCTGATCGAATCGGGGAAAATTATTGGGCGAAGCATCACCAGCGACAAACCTTCTACACCTATCCTGCAATGACTCGAGAAGAAGCATTATTGATCAAGCAGTGGGACTCTGAGGGGCAACTTGCACAGAGCGGCGGCGCAAGCGCGGATGACGGCACCAAACCTTGCACATTCAGCTTTCACAGCGCGTTTAATGATCTGAAAACACCCGAGAATTCGCCTGATCGGTGGAGCATCGAAGTGCGATGCGTTGCGCTCTATCCTTAACGCTCAGCTTGCTGACTCGAAGACTTGGGATTCAAGCGATACTTTGAGGCGCCCCAGTCACAGCACGGGCCAATCTGTCTACGACAAACATTGTTATTTCAACCGAGCAGGGCATTCGAGGCATCAGCACCTGGCGGCGCACCGACCCCACTGATGCGAGCCGATCACAAGATTGAACGACGAACGCCCAAAACGATGAATTTTGAACATTAGGTAGTGGAATAGGAATCAACGACTGTGATGTCCTCGAGCGATAGCGCTAGGCATTCACTGAGCTTTCATTCCCATTAAGCTTGCGCTCAGTAGGCGACAGGGCGTTGATCTGCAATCACAGAGACCCGCTCCCCATATCGGCTATGGGGATAGTAATCCCAGACCGCATGATGCTGAGTGCACCGGTTATCCCATAAAACGAGTGTATTTGGCGCCCAGGAGACTCTTGCTGTCAATTTTGGCGTGCTGTCGATATGGCGAAACAAAAGCTCGAGCAGCGCTTTACTTTCCTTCTGAGCCAAACCCTTAATATGACTGGTAAAACCGCGGTTCACATACAATACCGGCCGGTGGGTTTCAGGGTGGCGCGTAATGACCGGATGCTCATGCTTGGGTCTGATGCTATTGCTGGTGTTGTTAACGTTATAACAAAAAAAGGTTTCGAC
>CAJYBS010000400.1 GCA_913064795.1 uncultured Gammaproteobacteria bacterium | reverse complement strand
AAGGGCGCTGTTTTGATCCCAAGTGTCGCTGATCCATCGACTGGCCAATGCGACCGGTAGGCTGCCACCAGTGACAAATCCGTAGTAATTGGGCCCGGTGGACCCGACTGTTGCTGGTGCGCCGTCGACCTCAAGCAGCTTGAGAATTTCGAATGGGTCAGATGACTGACTGGGCATCGGCTCATCAAAGTTGTCTAGGCCATCCAGAGCGATTTGGTTGGGTACGATCGGTTGATCACCGCGAGTTTGTAAATAGGTCTCAGCTTGAGCGAGTGCGGCTGGCAACAATGAGTGATTGAGGTTCAGCTGTGGGGCCGCAGACAACCATGAAAATGCCATCAGAGCTCCCAGCTCGGTGACCGGTGATGTGTGCTTTCGGGGGTAAAGTTCGGGAGCCCAAAAGCCACTAGATCGATCCCGGGACGCACTTAGTATTCCATGGCGGTATTTTCAAAACGAAAACCCTCTGGGTCCAGAATAAGACGGTGCCGGGCACCTGGTGTTTCAACTTGGCTGAGCTCATAGCCAGCATCGCCTGACCACATCGCAACGCGAGTGCCAGCACTGTCCTTTGCGATTCGGGTTTCATAGATTCTAACGGGTTGTTGATGGAGTACGTTCATTAGGGCTTGTACGGGCTCATGCAAGGCAAGTTGGTGCAATGTGATCCAGGTCGGCGGAGCGAGGTCAATTTCGCCGTCTGCATGCCGCTGAAGAGCATCCGCAGGTTTAATCCACTCATGATTTTGAATTTCATAGCCGTCGACATCAATGAGTTGATCAGCCTCTAGGATGGTGGCAAAAAACCAAGTTGCGTACCGTCTGGGTGTCCCTGCGGGTGGCGTCCAATGAGCGAACCAGGCAAAGTCTTGTTCTGAGACTTCAATGCCGGTCTCCTCCTTAGTTTCTCGTACGGCAGCTCGATGGGCGGCGGCGTTGACATCGCCATCGCTGGGATAGTCCTCAGGATCGATTCGTCCGCCGGGAAACACCCACATCCCGCCGAAGTGGACTTTCGAGGTTCGGTGGAGCATGAGGGTTTCGACACCGTGCTCACCCGCTCGCAAGACAACGACCGTGGCTGCAGGAATTGCAGGTGTTTCTTCCTGGTTGGGTTGGTCGGCAGTGCCATAGATATCGTTGCGGTGCTGTTCAGTCATGATTCAGTGTCCTAAGCGGTTGCGTTGTGTGCGGCGTAGCGAGGGGCCTCTCGAGCGACGACACCGTCGTCAGTCAACGCCAAGTGCGTTAACGTTTGCTCATCATGGTTCATACGCCACGACAACATCTTTTGCGCGAAGCGCAGAACGAGGGCCTGATACTCTGGCTCATCCGCTAAATTTCTGAGTTCTGAGGGGTCAGTCTCCAGATCAAAGAACAGAGGCGGTAGATTCGTAAAGTGAACGTACTTATATCGCTCGTCCCGAATGACGTTGAGGGTGCATTGATGGGGCGTCAGTCCCAGGCGCTGCTCGAGTGACTCACCGTTGACCACATCTCGAAAGTCATATTCCCAATGGGCCTCGCTCCGCCAATATGATTTGGGCTGTCCGGTTTTTATGAGTGGCAGGAGAGACTGGCCATCGCATTGCACCGGGATCGGAATACCAAGCCAATCGAGGAGCGTTGGCATAATATCGACATTCTCAGTAAAGAGATCGATTCCGTCAACGGGCTCGTCCGAGGATTTCAATCCGGGTGCGCTAATGATCAGCGGAATGTGATAAGAGGCATCAAAATACCCCAGTTTACCAAGAAGATGATGATCGCCAATTTGCTCTCCGTGATCGGAGGTAAAAATAATCAGAGTGTTGTCCCAATGGCCTTCGCGTTTGAGAAAATCAAACAGGCGGCCAAGATTGGTATCCACTTCGGTCATGAGTCCAAAGTAACTGCTCTTTAAACGCGCGGTTTTGCGATCATCCGTTGGGGCGGCGTAGTGCCGGTTTGCCAGCATTTCCCGTAGGAATGGGTGCTGAGAGGCTTCATCTTCGGGACTGTCGGCTCTTTTGAAATCGCCCAGTAACGCTGGGTCGTAGAGGCTGTTGTAGGGAGCCGGCGCGACCCATGGCGGATGAGGCCTGAGCAGGGACAGATGCACACAAAACGACTGTTCCGCATCTTTGATATAGTCCATCACTGCATCGACCATGAAGGTGGTGTCATGATCCTCGGCAGGGATCGACAGCGCGGCGGCGTGGGGTAATCCAGTCTCATACTCTAAAGACTCTAATTTTTCGGTATATAGCCGCCAATTGGGCTCAGGAATCTCGTAACCCTTTGATTCAAGCCAATCCGCCCAAGCATCGGGAAAGGTGCCCATTTGGAGCAGGGGTTTAATCCCCGGCAGCGGGCCCTCATAAGAGGTTAAAATGGGATCATCTGGGCTGAGCTGGCGAGGATCATTGGCAGTATCCGTATAGCCAAATAACACCGGGTCATGGCCCTTGGCCCGAGCCTCCAGTGCCCAATTGGTGAAGCGCGCGTCAAGGGGGGTGCCATTGGTGCCCGAACGATGATTCTGCAGGTATTGGCCAGTATGAAGGCTTGCTCTTGAGGGGCCGCAAGGGACCGCATTGGCGTAATGGCGTTTAAATAAAACGCCCTCGCTGGCTAGAGCGTCAAGGTTGGGCGTTTGGACACGATGACCAAGGTGAGACAGGCAATCGCCGCGCCATTGGTCAGCGGTAATAAAGAGGACGTTTTTCATCGTGTGCGGGCGTTGTGTTTCATGAGCCCAAAGTATGCCACAACCGGTCTTACCTTGCTGGCGAGCCCTAGACGTCTGACGTATGATGCGTCCCTAAATTTCAGACAATCATCGCTTACGGAATAACAGTCACGGACACCGTTGGGAGTTTTTTTTGCGCCGATACGGCTGGGTCATTTGGGTTTTTTCGACGTTGGGGTTTTTGTTCAGTGTACCCGGGCAAACCATCAGTGGTGCGGTTTTCTCTGTCTACTTACTCGACGATCTCACGCTCGCACGCCCAGA
>CAJYBS010000399.1 GCA_913064795.1 uncultured Gammaproteobacteria bacterium | reverse complement strand
CGTCAACTGTGCCTCTGAGAGCCGCCCCATCAATAGATACGCACCGCCCAAATCGATCAATGATCGAATCACATCAGGATGATCGTCGCCAAGTTTGTCCCTTCGAAGGATTAATGCCAGCAATAGGGTCTGCTCGGCCTCAACAAGAGCGCCACGTTTCATCTGAACCCGGCCAAGGTTGTTCAGCGCTTTTAGGCGCAGCGGGTGAGATTCGCCCAATGTACGCGTCCACCGCTCCAATACATCGATAAAAGCTGGCTCTGACTTGTCAAAGTCGTTCATCATAAAGTAAAGAAAAGCGAGGTTATTTTTGGTGGCCACCGTGTCAGTATGGTCATCACCAAAAAGCCCCGACAAAATTGAAATGCTCTTTTGATACAAAGGCTCAGCTTCTCTAAAGCTGCCCTGACTTTCGTAGAGCAGGGCTAAATTATTGCTTTGCCGTGCAGCCTCTGGATCTTGCTGCCCCCGGACGGTTTCAACTAAGGACAGCGCCTGCTTCATCAGGGGTTCGGCCTGATCATACAACCCCATGGTTTCATACAGGTTACCTAAATTATTGGTGAACGCGATCACGATCGGATGTGACTCACCCACCACGCTCTGCATTCCCTCGAGGGCCTCAATAAAGGCTCGCTCCGCCGCCTTAAACTGACCGAGTCGCTGCAGCAAATCCCCTTTTTTCGCCACCAAACTGTACAGATTGCTCGGCACATTGCCCCACTGAGATCGAGCAGTTGCTTCTATGGTATCCAGCACAGACAGTGCAGCATCATAGTCAGCCGCATCTATCAACACGTCGATCAAGTAGACATTGGCTCTCAGCCACGGATCGGACTGGACAACCGTTAGCGCAAGCGCATCATTCAGCGTTAACCGTGCCTTGACTAACTGGCCATTTTTTCGATGGACGTCAGCCAGCCTCAAACTCATGTTCACTGCATCACTCGAAGCTGGACCCCCGCTCTGACTTGCCCAAGCAATGCCCTGTTCAAGGTGGCCTTGAGCAACTGCCAGCTCGCCAACCCCAATTGACAATTGAGACAAAAAATCCAGACAGGCATGGTAACGCGGATGCCAGGGCGACAAAGCCTGCGACAGCGCCTCGCATAGAGCCTCCTGGGCATCAACAGCCGCCCGAGCCCGGCCGGTTTGATTCAATATTCGCACTCGGTCCTCGATGATTAATTGGTTGTACCGATGGGCAGATGGCAACACAGCGAGCATTTGATCTTGAACAATCTCTAAGATGCTCATCGCCATATCCACATCACCTTGCTGAAGATAGAGCCAATGAGACTGCCCTAGCATTTGAACCGTACTGGGATGCTCACTCCCTAGGGCTTCTGCGTAGGCCCCGTAGACCGCATCAGACATTGCCTCTGCGTAAGGAAGAACCCCCGCCTCGAGCAGCTTCTGATAAAACCGAAATCGTGCATCCGCGGTCAAAAGATGTCCTTCGCCCAACAAATCCGCAGCAAACGATACGACCCCTTCTTGATCCATCAGCCCCTGCTGGAGATTTCCTGCGGCAAAGTTCGACTCCGCCTCCAGGCTCAGAGCTTCGTAAGCGCCTAGCAAATCTTCCATACCCTCCGGCGCGGCTCTCGCGGCCCGAAGGGATAAGCTGGCTTCAAGGGGCAGTTCAGAGAAGGGAGCAGCCCGAGCTTTAAGCAGGCTTGCTATTGTTTCATAATCCTTCGCGGCGACTGCGCGCTCAAGTTCATCCCCGGCCTCCGCCACCGCAGAGGCGCCAGTCAGCGCCAGAAATAGCAATAGAAAATGACGCCCCAACATCGATAATTGCATTAATTCTCCAAAACCTTTCATCTTGATTATCCCGGGCTTCTCTCACTGATGGTTTAATTGAATTAGGCCTTACCGTCAACGCTCTTTTTACGCACGATCATGATATAAAGAGGTCCACCGCAGACAACCGGTCGCAATTGAACTCGGAGAATCAATGCATCAGTTTGAGAATTCTTGGCTGGCCAGAACACTCGGTCGGTTCGTCTTAGCACTTTTCGGCTGGCGCGTTGCGGGATCAATCCCAAAATCCAAACACACGGTGATTATTGCAGCGCCTCATACAAGCAATTGGGACTTCATTTTTCTGATCGCTGCGACTTCCGCCATTGGCGTCCGCATTAATTGGCTGGGCAAGCAATCTCTTTTCAACCATCCGTTGGGATTCTTGATGCATGGCCTTGGCGGCATCCCGGTGGACCGCTCTCAGCGCAATAATATGGTGGATCAAATCTGCGAACGGTTTTCGAGTCGTGTTTCACTTCATCTCGTTGTGCCCCCTGCCGGGACTCGCGCAAAAACTGATCGATGGCGATCAGGTTTCTACCACATTGCAAGGCAAGCCGACGTCCCGGTTATCTTCGGTTTTTTAGACTACTCCAAAAAACTCGCAGGTATCAGCAACCTCAATCACCTCTCCGGCATCGTCAAACAGGACATGGACAAAATACGATCTTTCTACGCCGACAAAATCGGAAAGTTTCCCGAGTTGTCGAGTACAGTTAGGCTCGCAGAAGAAATCGATCCGACAGCGCCTTCCCAACCGAATCGGATTGATTGAACTCCACGAAGGCATCGTCGAATGAAGAACGGAACGGCGGCGCGCTCCATCTAGAACACTCGGACCTGATGAGTAAAGTGACTGTAACCGATCTTTCAGCACTGTCTGATGGCCACTCTTTCGCCAACGCTGACCTAACATCAACGATGGCAGGACATCATCCATGGCTGGTAGATATCGACAATCTTCCTTAACGAAGGCCGAGATTCTCGTTTGAGCACCCCTTTAGGCCCTTTTCAATTCTAAGCGCCCAGCAAGCAAAGACGCCATCAACCACTGGCTCGAAGACATTAAACGATAAGACCTGGCGCCAATCACATCCACCGATGACGCCCCATGCTCCAGTAGCCGACCGTCCCAATCGTTTGCTCTCACAGCGCACCCATTAACCAGACCCGAATAAATAGCAGTCACCT
>CAJYBS010000398.1 GCA_913064795.1 uncultured Gammaproteobacteria bacterium | reverse complement strand
CTCGCTTGCCCACCGATCAAATCGAGTACAAAAAAAATCGATTCTGCGCTGGACCAACCTTGGTTCAGTAACCTCTAGCGCCTGCGCCGGCCTTCTGCTTTCACTCACGGCAATGGCAGAGCCGCCCATCATTCAACCTGGCGCACCGGGCCAACCACATAAAATACTTGATGCCGCAGAAGCCTCAGCAATCGCAGTCTCCAGCTTCTCGCCCGACGATACGCGCTTTCTGCAGGACATGATCGTCCACCATCAGCAAGCGGTCGACATGGCAAATCTCGTTAACGAGCGCACCAACCAGCCCTCGTTTATTGACGTCGCAGGCAGAATTAAAGCGTCCCAAATCGACGAAATTACTTTTATGGAATCGTGGCTTGATGATCGTGAACAATCCCATGTTCGCGAGATGGATCATTCCGACATGTCCACGCATCACGCCGCGATGGGCATGGCTTCGCCTGAGCAGATGCGCGCGCTTGCGGACGCATCCAGCCTCGAATTTGAAACGCTGTTCTTGGAGCTCATGATCAACCATCACGACGGTGCCCTTGAGATGACAAAGAATCTCTTGGAGTTGCCAGGCTCCGCTCACGATCCAGCCCTCTACCAATTCATTACAGACCTAAAAAACGAGCAAACCGCAGAGATTGATCGTATGGATCTACTTCGGGCCGGCCTTTCCCCAGACCCCCGGGCTAATCTTCCAGCGGGGTTCCCGACAGGAGGCGAAGCGGCGCTGAATATGCGCCTTGTCGTAAATTTACCCAAACCACCGGGTTTCTTTGACCCAGAAAATCCCTCTGAATTGCCGCCATTAGTGCCAAAAGAAGATCAACCCGAGGAGGTCAGTTGGTGGTCTCGCTGGGCCGCATCGCTTCCTTTCATGAGCAAGGATGGGGCATCCGAGGTCCAAGAGCAGACTGAATCCCATACAGAAAAACATAAGCCCGCTGATTCAGGGACTTTGCCTGATCGGGAAAAGCCCGAACCCCGCTCAGAACGTTCTCCCCTACTGAGCTTTTCTTATACCGATATGGCTTTTTCGGGAGACCTTTTAGCTTTGGGGGGATATCACGGCTTTAACCTTTATCGCCTCAACCCAAGTGCACCCCCCAACCTTCTTAGCTCTGTCGTCTGTCCCGGCGGCCAGGGTGACGTCTCGATTGTCGGTGACCTTTTGCTCATGTCAGTTGAAGAAAACCGAGGACGCATCGACTGCGGGCTCGGGGGAATCGCTGACGATATCAGCTCCGAGCGCTTCCGAGGCCTGCGCATCTTTGACATCAGTGATCTGACTGAACCTAAACAAGTGGGGCTCGTCCAAACCTGCCGAGGATCACACACGCATTCTGTTGTGAGCAGCAATGAGGACACCATCATTGTCTACAATTCTGGAACTTCTAACATCCGCAAAGAAGAGGAGCTTGCGGGCTGTATCGGCGCAACGCCAGGCGACAATCGGACCGCCTTGTTTAGAATTGACGTCATCGAAATACCCGTAGCGGATCCTTCTAAGGCCAAAATCGTTGACAGTCCTGCGGTCTTTGCCGATCCAGAAACAGGCGCGTTGGCCGGGCTTTGGCGCGGCGGGGAACACGATGACGAATCACAAACCACCTCTCGCACAGACCAATGCCATGACATTACCGTCTACCCCACCGGTGGCATTGCAGCAGGGGCTTGTTCAGGCAATGGCATCATCTTTGACATCACCCATCCCCTGACACCCAGTCGATTGGATGTGGTCACCGACACAGGTTTTGCCTATTGGCACTCAGCCACCTTTAACAATAATGGCACGAAAGTTTTGTTTACTGACGAGTGGGGCGGCGGCATGCGCCCTCGCTGCAGAAGCTTTGATCCCATCGATTGGGGCGCCATCGCAATCTTCGACATTGCGGACCACAAACTCGACTTCCAGTCCTACTATAAGATGCCCGCACCCCAGACAAAAACCGAAAATTGCGTCGCCCATAATGGGTCGATCGTGCCCATTCCTGGCAGAGACATCTTTGTTCAAGCCTGGTATCAGGGCGGCGTTTCAGTGATCGACTTCACCGATTCTAAAAATCCAATAGAAATTGCCTACTTTGATCGTGGCCCTATCCACGAGACCCAACTTGTGCTCGGCGGTTTTTGGTCGACCTACTGGTACCAAGGACAAATCTATGCAACCGAGATCACCCGAGGCTTAGATGTTCTCGAACTCCTGCCAAGCGAATTTCTCACGGCCAATGAAATTGCCGCCGCCGCTTTGGCTGATCCTGGCGAGACGTTTAATCCACAACAACAGTTTCCCGTTCGATGGCCTGACAGCCCCCTCGTCGCTCGGGCTTACATTGATCAGTTACGCCGAGACCAAGTCCTTTCTGAGGAAGATCTCATGATGCTCGAGACATTCGCTACAGCGCTAGAAGATGGTTTTGCTCCTGATCATCTTGCCCAGTTAAACCAGACTCTCAGTCAACTGGAGCAGCGAGCACATCAAAAGAAGGTTCAACACCGTTCATTGTCTGGCGTGCTCCAAATGTTTCAACGCAGTAAAAAGGAGACGCTTTGAGCGCCAATTAACGCCAGAATGAATCATCCGCATCACTGAGGAACGCTTTTTAGATGCTGCGGGGAGCGCTGAATGGGGCCTAAGAGACTGGGCTGGTTGAGGGCTGTCAGCGCAGTCATCCAATACAGACGCTAGAGCGATGGAGTTCACCATCATGCAGCAATTGATCTACCACCCTCACCAAGGCTGTGCTGAGCGCGCCCAATCAAAAATATGACCCAATCAAGATTCACTCCCTCACCGAACCCACCACCCTCGCACAATGTGGCCTGCGTCCAATTTCCGAGACGGCCTCATCGAATCATTCAAAGCCTCGCACTAACGCTCGCGATCTTGTGCGGTTGCACCGCGATCCCCTTGGTCGATGTTCCTTCCGACAATCAAAATGGCCGAATCAACCATCTCGTACTGCACTTTACTTCAGAGGTTTTCGATGAATCGCTCAC
>CAJYBS010000397.1 GCA_913064795.1 uncultured Gammaproteobacteria bacterium | reverse complement strand
TTTGGGCAACTGCCTTTACGAATCTTTTGCTCGGTGTTGTCTCTACGGTTTGGCTCCAAAAAATGTTGAAGCGCCTTCGATCTGAGCTTTCTGGGGCTACTGGAGGGAGCCTGGATCCAAGCAATCATCGACCACAGCAATCTCGATAACATCTTCATTCATCCAAGCGTCGCAAACCTCAGGTGAACGACGCATTTGAAGACGATCAATTCGTCAGACGCGTAAGGACCAAGCGCGCCCTAACCTTTCCGGGCACCTCCGTCCGATCCACAACCATTTGGGCAACATCAATCCCTTGGGTTTGTTTCACATCATGCACCAGCCGCATCAATTCAGAAAACACAACTTGGTCAAACCAGAGACTGACCGAACTATCCCCCTCAGGTTGCAAGCGATTGGGACTAATGCCTTGCGCGGTGGTCGCCCGAGTCACAACCGCCAACAAGTTTGGATCAAAAGAACCTGCATTAGCAGTAACAACTGAATTGCGCGCTTGGTTCTCGGTCTGTTGCATCATTGTCAGCAATTCGAGTTGTCGCTCACGTTCGAGGAACTGATCTTCCTGAAAAGATGTGATCGGAGACCAAAGCAGTGCATAGACCGCTAGGACGCCCAGAAATACGCCAAGAAACAGCAACATCCTCTGCTCACTGGCTTTCAGTTGCTTAAAGCGCTGCCAATAGACTTGTAGAGATGGGGGCATTGTCATCCTCCCGTCCGGATCCGAAGACTTCCACGGACAGCTGCATTTTCTTGGGAGATGGTGCCGATTTCGGCTTGAAAACCTGCACCCATTAAGCCCTCTGCCAAGGCCATAATCTGATCACTCTGGCGACCCGACAGCTGCAGCACCAAATCACCCCTCGACGCATTGTAATTAAGGTTATCCAACGTCAGGCCAGAGCCGCTCAAGCGCTGACTGACCACTTCCATCAAGGTGCCAAGACCGACTTGATTCGTTGCACCGCTGCCTGAAAGGCGACTTCGCCATCGCCTGGCCATATCTCGAGTATTGGAGTCCTTGGGAAAGACGGACTGATACAGCGCGATGGCCTGCTGTTCAAGATCTGTCGCTTGTTGATTAAGAAAAAACCCCTGTCCGGCGGTCAAGACCATTTGCAGCCCAAAAACAAATGCGGCCGCCAAGCCTAAACGCTTGTATCTAGCGGTCGCGGCGCCTGATTTTGATCGAAACGCATATTGGCCTTGCCGTAAATTAATGCGCTGGCTCCGAGATTGGTTAAAAAGGTGCGCAAGAAAAGGCGTCTCAGAAGCTGAGAGGGATTCTTCACGCAGTATCAGCGAATCTTTTAGTAAATCCTCGACCGTTTCTAGCTCGGTAAAATCGACAATCGTGAGGCTGCCGGCATCCTGCCCTAAAAATATGGGTAGCACCTCCTTGAGTTGATCTGAACGGATCGCAACCTTCTCATGGCTCCAAGTATTCAAAAAGGCAAGCGTATCAGTGACCATGAGCTGGCCCTGAACCTCCGGCAATAAATCTTGATCAATTCCGATAAATTCTGGATCCAAACCATGTGCGTTCAATTGAGCAAGCCGTTCACTGATAAGGCTTTCCTCGACCACTGCTACAGACAAAACATCACCGACCCGTTGCCCGATGGCGATAAAGCAGTCAAAGACGTCGTCAGCAAGCACTTCTTCGACCAAAAATGGGACAGCATCCATTATCTGCCGAGTTGGTTTGGGCGGCACTTCAACGGTTTTTAATAGCACTTGCTCGGAAGAAAACAGGACCATGGTCTGAAAAGCCACCCGTTCTTCTTTGAGCCTCTCGGCTTCGAGCATCTCGGTAAAGTCGACCCAAGATCCCGAACTTTCCTCAATGGGTTGACCAGCCCCATTCAACCAGAGCCAATGGAGATCATGACGACGCCAGTGAATGACAAGAGACTCAAGCACCGTTCGTCTCCTGATCCTGCCCTTGCTCGGCCTCCGACACCTCTAGGGGTATCGTAAAACGCGCATTATTGATTCGTTTATACACCGTCATTTCACCCGTGGTCGGTTCCCGATAAATAAAACTTGTTAGATAGAGGGTTTGATTCTCATATCGCGCTTTGATGTTTGCCTTGAAAAAGGAGGATTGTACACCAAGACCCTCTGCCTTCACGGCAAGTCCAGCCAATTCGGGTTGCTGGAGAAACGCCTGCACTGTATCAAACCCTTCGGCGGTGGTCCTGCGATCGATCAGAGCATTCGCCTGTTCTAGAGAGAGATCAGACGCGAGAGTCTGCAGTACCATCGCTGGCGCTGTATTGACGTTTAAGCTCGACCCCATGGCCGGCGTTACCGTAAGCACTTCGCTTAGCCTCGCATAGCCTTCACTCGACATTGATCGCAACATTCTTATTTCACTCAAATCCTGCAGCGGCTGACCGCTGGTACGAAACGGTTGGTCAAGGCCCAAATAAAAGTAGTCTTCAGCACCACCCAAGCGCACTTCGCCATCGATATCCGTATAATCTAGCAAGTCATCCATCCAGGCCGGATCTAGACCAATTTGAGCAGTCATGAGCGATAACTTCTCAGACAGCAGGGACGTCCGCTGATCGCCGGCTACAAACTGATTCAGGTTAAACCGGCCTTGCAAATCTTCGATATAGATTTGAACTTCACCACCCTCGTACTCAAAGACCAAATCGAGCGCGGCCCATTCCTCGGTTAGATCATCGCGCTCGGGTTGTTCCTTAAAGTCTCGGAAGAGAAGTTGACGGGCAAAGGTCTCTCCACCTCGAGCAAAATAGTAGGCTTGGGCACGATCGAAATAACTGGAGGCTGTTCCAATTGTACGGGACTGATTCTTAGCAATAGCGGTGCTCAAGACTGTGGCAATGGTCACAACCAACAGCACGATCATCAGAGCGATGCCAGCCTGTGAATGTTTAGGTCGCACGGGCAGGCACCTCTTGACCTGCGATCAAGCTCAAAGGAACTGGCGACGGCGCAGGCTGTCGCTCATCCCCGGGCGCAGGCGCCGAGGTACTC
>CAJYBS010000396.1 GCA_913064795.1 uncultured Gammaproteobacteria bacterium | reverse complement strand
AACAACTGGGGAATCAGGTCGGACAATTCCTCGGTATGCGCGGCGGCATCCGTCGGACTGGCGGACATTCGAGGAATTCTCAATTGTCCTTGGGCGGAATAGTCAAAGGGGCTGGGCACCACCACTCCCACAACATCCTCGGGTAACCCCAAGGACTCCGTTAGCATTGAAAAATCTCTCCCCACCGCGAGGGTTGCGGAGGTTAAGACCGCACCGGCGCACTGGGACCACAGCTTTTCATACAACAGCGTATCGACCCGAATCGGGGTGCAATGAACCAACAGCTCATCCGGGGTGAAATCAAGCCAGCGTGCGCTGGGTCCTTGCTGCTCGTCAGCCGCACCAAACAGCCGCCAGAGATTGGCTGCAGATCCCAATCGCCCTACAAATGTTCCGAACACAGTCACCAAACTTTCAAGGACGACCCGTTGGGCAGCATCCGCTCCCGGGATCGCTTGCTCAAGGGTCTGTCGAGCACTCTGCATCATTTGCTCGAGACGCTCGGTTAATCCGGCAAGGTTTAAGCATTCCGCAGCCAGTGCATCGTCGATTTCACCGCCAACAAACCGGTGTTGAAAGGCATCCCCCTGAGCGGTTGCCTCATCTTCAAAGCCACGCAGCAAAAGAACCACCTGATCGAAAGTTTGCAGGCCGTTCGCGGCGGCGGCCGGTAATTTTGTTTGAACCGCAAGCTCGCTCACCAATTCATCCAAGCTGGCGTCGATCAATCGGCTTTTTGTTTGCTCGTAGCAGTCTTCTAGCTGCGCTAAGAGCTCTCGGTGAGAGGTCGATGCTAAAAACCCTGCCCATTGCCCTCGCGCTTTATCTGCCAAATGATGCGCTTCATCAATCACATAAAGGGTTTCCTCCGGAGCTGGTAAAATCTGGCTCTCATCGGAGGCCAGATCGGCCAACAATAAATCGTGATTGGTCACGATCACGTCTACCTCATCCAATCGTTCTCGCGCTGCAAAAAAGGGACACTGACTGAAGAAACTGCATTGACGATTGGTGCATTGTTGGCGATCGGTACTCACCCCTCGCCAGGTTCGGTCATCCACCGCAAACGCTAGACTGTCTCGGTCCCCGTCCCAACGGCCTGCTCCGAATGTTTCCAGCATCGACTGAAGCTGTCCTAGATCTTCTGGCCGGGACGCCGCCAACTCATCAGGGAAAAAATCGGTCATCGCAGTGGTTTGATCGGAGCCTTGCAGTTGCGCATCAAGCTTAGAAACACAAAGATATCGCCGGCGCCCTTTGGCCAGCGCATAGGAAAATTCAATGCCCGCGTGCTTCTGGATCTCCTCAAGATCTCGTAAAACCAACTGTTCCTGCAGAGCAACCGTTGCCGTCGAAATCACCAGGGTCTTGTCCTGGGCGGCTGCCACTGCAAAACCCGTCAGCGCATAGGCAACAGTTTTTCCTGTGCCGGTGCCCGCTTCAACGAGCGCGATCGGGCTCTGCTCGAACGCATCAGGGTCGACGGCCAACCGTCGTGCCAGCTCTGCAATCATTAATCGCTGACCATATCGGGCTCGAAATTGCGTCGACGACAAAAAGGAGGAATAGTACGTTTGTAGACTTTCGCGAAGAGATTGATCAATCATAGGCCCGTCGGCTCGGCAGATAACGCCCGGTTGGGACAGAGTTTAGCAAAGAGGGAAACGCGTTATGCAGCAATTGGGCAACATCCATCAAATCAAAGCCATTGTCATCGTCGTGATGATACTCGGTATCAGCCCTGCGGTGAATGCGAGTAAAGCCTTGCCCCTCGACAAATTACACATGCCCGAGGGTTTCACAATTTCAATCTTTGCTGAAGTCGATAACCCCAGACAGCTGGCCATCGACAACGCCGGCGTCGTCTATGCAGGCAGCCGCCGGGGCGGGAAAGTGCACGCCATTGCTGATCTGGATGGGGATGGCATTGCCGATGTGGTCAAGGTCGTCGCAAAGGGGCTGAGCATGCCTTCGGGCATCGCCATTCGCGATAATCAGCTCTATGTTGCTGCCGTCAATTCAATTTTAAGATCGGAGTCCTTGGGGGATATCCTCAAGAAGACGCCAACCTTCACCACCATTTATCAGGGATTTCCAAAGGATCGCCATCACGGCTGGAAGTTCATCGACTTTGGCCCTGACGGCTTGCTGTATGTACCCGTCGGTGCCCCGTGTAATGTTTGCCTCAAGGAGAATCCAGTCTACGCCAGTATCCAGACCCTCGATGTTGATGCCGAGGGAGCAGAACCTAGGCTCCATGCCGCGGGAGTTCGAAACTCGGTGGGATTTACCTGGCACCCTGAAACCGCAGCACTCTGGTTTACCGACAATGGTCGCGACCAACTTGGTGACGAATCGCCTCCCTGCGAGCTGAATATCGCGGCGGCGCCTGGGGGCCATTATGGTTATCCTTTCATCCACGGTGATGACGTGCTTGATCCAAAATTCGGCGATCAAATCCCCGGCCACCCATTCATCCCGCCCGCTCTATCTCTTGGGCCCCATGTCGCGCCTTTGGGGATCGCCTTTGCACCTGAAGGGAATTTTCCGAGCGCCTATCGACATCAGCTCTTCATCGCCGAGCATGGCAGTTGGAACCGAAGCCGCTCAGCGGGTCATACCGGCCACCGCATTACATTGGCCCGGTCCACCCCCTCAACCAGCGCTGAGCCCCCTCTGACCTATGAGGTTTTTATAGAGGGGTGGCTTCAAAACAATACCGCCTGGGGTAGACCCGCGGATATTATGTTTTACCCCGATGGCAGCATGCTGATATCGGACGATCATGCGAACGTCATCTACCGCGTGACCTATGAAGAACCGAGCCCAACGCCTCGACAGGCCGCAAACGGACTTGTCCTTTGAAGACCTGTGGCTTGAGCCGCGGGCGTTGTTGTGGTCGATATCGATTGGTGACAAGCTTCTAGCATCTTATTGTTGGGTAACCGTCTGAAACCATGTTGTTGCGCTTGGATTCTCGAAGACTGTTTCATCTGCTCCTGGGTGCATATTTTCTGCTGG
>CAJYBS010000395.1 GCA_913064795.1 uncultured Gammaproteobacteria bacterium | reverse complement strand
CGCATTTTAGATCTCCCAACCCTTTATAAAATTTAAAGTATTGGTTTCGAGAGAGCAAGTGTTCAATCTAGACTCGAAATTGATAGGTTTTGAGGTTTAAATGCTTAGAAATCTGTAATCAATGCAGGGGTAATGCAACCTGAGAGTGCCTGCTCTGTACTTGGGCTCGAGAGGGGAATGTTAACGGTAAGCGAGTATTCAAAGGCTTTCTAGCTATGGATACGGATCAAAAGGGATAACAAAATGATTCAAGACTCATTGATTGGAGGAGGCCTCATTGGGCTCGCGAGTGTAGCGCTCATGCTAAGCCAGGGCCGTATTGCTGGCATCAGCAGTATTACCTATCGCGCTATTTTTCCTTCAGCACTTGAGCCCTGGGCGCTATGTTTTGTTGTGGGTCTTGTGCTGGGGCCCTTGCTGCTTTTGATCACAACAGATTTTGTAGCGCCTGTCTTTGATGGATCGTGGACCGCCATCTTAGTCGGTGGATTTTTCGTGGGCGTTGGCACCCGACTTGGTAGTGGATGTACCAGCGGTCATGGCGTCTGTGGTATCGGGCGCGGCTCGGCCCGGTCCTTGATTGCGACTCTGACGTTCATGATCGTCGGTGTCATAACCGTGTTTTTGCTGGGCCTTGTCCTATGAAAATCTATGCTTCGGCGCTGCTGAGCGGCATGGTCTTTGGCTTGGGGCTTGCGATTTCAGGGATGACGGATCCTGCAAATATCCAAGGGTTTCTAGACATTACTCGAGATTGGCGTCCTCATTTAGCCTTGGTCATGGGTTCAGCCTTGGTTGTTTCGACGCTCTTTTTTCAGTTTGTAGTTCCCCGCCTGAAGGGTCCGCTGTTTACCGCATCATTCTTGCTGCCTTTGACCAGCGTGGTCGATCAGAAACTCATCATCGGGGCAGTGCTCTTTGGAGTGGGTTGGGGCATTTCCGGTCTTTGCCCTGGGCCAGCGGTTGCAGGTCTTGCTTATCTTGAACCCAAAATTCTAGGGTTTATCGTTGCCATGGCGCTGGGCTTTAAAGTGGCGGACTGGCTATCAGCCCAGATGGTTCCGAAACAGAGCGAGCAACAGGTCTGACGTTAAGCGGCTTTGGAGTTTGTTTAAACCAATCTCAAAGCGGCTAGGCGCTTGCCGACTTAGTCATCCAGGCCGCGCTTACCCGCTTCTCGGATCAGTGGTGTGTACTCAACGAAGTTAGGGGCACTCGTGCTGGCGCCGATTGTGGTCCCTGCATCGGTTGTTAGGGTGTGTCCGGTTGTGTAACCAGACTCATCGCTGGCAAGCCAGAGCGCCGCGTTCGCGACATCGCCGGCCACGCCTGCTCGGCCTTTAAGCGGCGAGGTCGCTGCTAAACGTGCAATTGTGCCATCGATATCGGTCGGATCCCCGGAAAGGCCCGCTACCATGGCGGTTGCCATGCCTGTGGGTGCGATCGCATTGACGCGAATACCGTGGTGCGCCAGTTCGGTTGCAGTATTTTTGGTGATACCGATCACCGCATGCTTGGCCGCGGCATAGGCGTGAGGACCGAGCCCGCCCATAATTCCCGCGGTGCTGGTCATATTAACGATCGATCCGCTCTGTTGTGGGATCATCACCCGGGCGGCGTGTTTAATGCCGTAGAAAACGCCGTTCAACAGGATGTCCAAAGTAAATTTCCACTCTTCGGCTGGCGTTGTGTGGATCGGGCCTGCGGCCCCGACAATACCCGCATTGTTGTACATGACGTCGAGCCTGCCAAATTCAGAAACGGCCATGTCTACCAAGCTTGCGACTTGATTTTCCTGGGTCACATCACAGTGACAAAATCGAGCGGCATCGCCTAAGGAATCTGCCAGCGCTTGCCCCGCATCGTCTTGAATGTCCCCCAAAATGACCTTGCCGCCCTCCTCAATAAAGCGGAGCGTCGCGGCGGCTCCAAATCCACTGGCAGCGCCGGTTATGGCGGCAATTTTTCCTTCGAGTCGATTCGACATGTGAGCTCCCTGATTGGCTTATATTGCGGATGCTAGGCATGAAATCATGTCTGCGGTAAAGCTTCAACAGCCTTGGTTGTGTCGATCCCTTGACCGGCGGCGTTAGATCTTGTTCGATGCAAGGAGCTTAAGTTACTGATCCACTGTTTAAGGAACGTGCTATGTCAGGAATATTGCCGATATATGGTCATACCGTGGTGCAGATCGCCTACCACGTCCCGGATATTGAGGCGGCCGCGGTGCAGATGGCGCACCAGTTCGGTGCTGGACCGTTCTTTATCTCAAAAGGTATTCAACTCTCTCAAGGGTGGCATCGGGGCGAAAATTGCCCATTCGTTCATAGTTCGGCCTACGGACAATGGGGCGATGTAATGGTTGAGTTGGTCCAGCAGGAGTCCGAGGGACCCTCACCGTTTCGAGAATTGTATGAACCTTTTGAGCGAGGCCTACATCACTTGGCGGTGATGACCTCAGATTTAAAAGCGTCCTACAAGCACTTCGAGCGTCAAGGCCTGATGCTTGCGACGCGCGCGGTGACCCTGTCTGGGGTTGAGTTTGCTTTTATCGATGCGCTTGATTCGCTGGGTCACTTCATCGAGATTTATGAATCGAGTGAGCAACTTTTGGGCTTTTATCAAATGGTGAAAGAAGCCGCTGTCAATTTTGATGCCGAAGACCCGATTCGTTATTTGAATTGACCCGGTTATTAGAAGCGCCATGGTGGGGTTGCTATTGCTTAATTGGGAGACTGTGTGGCTTCGTCAAATCGAGGGTAATGACGTCGAGTTTAAGCGATCGCGGTGTTTTTTGATGGCGGCTTGATGAGGTAAATGAGTAGGCCCGAGACAATATTGAGCACTGCCACAACGGTCAGTGCCGCAACGTAATCGCCATAGAGATCAAAGTGCCGGCCGACCAACCAGGGTGCAAGGGCGCTCAGGGTTAAGGCAAAAGGCAACCCTGCGCCGCGAATGGCGCCTAGGTTTGTCCTGCCATAGAAATTAGCCCAGATGACTTCTTGCATGGGGATCATGCCGCCCCATCCAAGACCCAGCA
>CAJYBS010000394.1 GCA_913064795.1 uncultured Gammaproteobacteria bacterium | reverse complement strand
GTTTCACGTAATTTGTCCATCGTTGCCGGGCTACGGGTTTTCAGATGCGCCGACTTTGCCCGGGTTCGATCAGAAGTCAGCAGCTATAGATCATAGGATCTTAATGGAGCGACTGGGGTATGAGCGGTATTTCCTCCAAGGCGGCGATTGGGGTTCCGCGGTCAGCAGCTGGCACGCAAAAATTGCTCCTGAGCGTGTTGCAGCCCTGCACCTTACACTAATCTTTGTCTCCAAGCCCAAGCATCTTGAGGATCCGTTTGCGCAGGTTTCACCCGATGAGCTCGAGGCCTTGTCAAGAAGCCAAGCCCGCATGATCAAAGGCACCGGCTATCAAGCAATTCAAGGATCAAAACCACAAACCTTGGGGTACGGATTGACCGATTCCCCGGTCGGATTAGCCGCCTGGATCAGTGAAAAGTTCCAGCACTGGACTGACCCAAACGTCCCGTTCGAGCAGTCCATATCGATGGATGAGTTGCTCACCAACATTTTGCTGTACTGGGTTAGCGGCAATATCACCGCTTCGACAAGACTCTATTATGAGTCTGCCCACAGTAACGCGAACCTCTTTGAAGGCGGACGAATCCTGACACCGACCGGCCACGCAGTCTTCCCTGGGGAGTTATATTTGCCTCCCAGAGCCTGGGCTGAAATGCTTTACAACATTCAACATTGGAAAATTCAGCCCAAAGGCGGTCATTTTGCAGCCTTGGAGGTCCCCGAACTGCTCGCAACCGACCTTCGAACTTTTTTTCGCCCCTATCGCGTTTCCTAAAACGATTTTTCAGGCATTAATGCGCGAGGTGCGATTATTGGCTACTCAAGCTTGCCTTAAATTGACCGCGACGCTCCGCTGACTTCGTTTCCGCAGATACATCGCTCAAGCGTTCCAAAACCACCTGCTCGATTTCACCCGAGAACCGAAAATTATGGGGATAAGGGCCGACCGGCGAGCCTGTGTCTCGGCCAACATCAAACGTCTCACCACTCATCGAGTAGATGACGGGAACCGTCTGAGGTATACGTCCCTGTGCGCTTTGCACACCATCGACGATCAGCACCGCATCGCCCCCGGCGCCAAATCCACCGTCATGGGTGTACTCGACGACGATGTCGTGCCGCCCTTCATTGAGCACTGAGTCACTCGCAAGAAACGTCAAGGTATGACCAAACCAATTGTATAAATAGGTCGGCCTTCCCCCTTGATCGAGATAGAGACTCCAGCCGCCCATGTTACCGCCTTGGCAGGCAATCACCCCGGTACTAACCGGCTCAGGCAAGTCGACGCTCGCACTGATTCGATAAGAGACATTTTTAAGATTTAAAACCGCGTGCTCGGGCATCCTGACATGGGCCAAGTTATAAGCCATTTTGTGGTGACCTTCTAGCGAGTGCGGTACGGCGTAGTCCCCGCCTCGGCGCGCCGCCGCATCTCTCAGTGGATACACGGACATCGCAACCGCTTCTCGATCAAATAATGCCTTGAGAGCTTGGAGTCGTTCAGGAAATTCCTCTGCTAAGTTTTCAGACTGTGAAAAATCGGCCTCGATATTGTAGAGCTCCCACTGCTCGTCGGGTCCGTCGAACTCAAAGCCTGCAAAACGGATCCATGGCAATCGACCGTGAAAACACGATGCCATCCAGCCCTCGTGATAGATCGCTCGATTGCCGAGTATCTCAAAATACTGCGTCATGCGACGACTGGGCGCCTCTTCATTTCGAAAGCAGTAACCCATACTGGTGCCATGAATTGGCATTTGAGTAATCCCGTTGACCTGCTCTGGCGCCTCAATTCCAGTGGCCTCCAGCACTGTTGGCACAATATCAATCACGTGATGAAACTGGGACCGCTGTCCGCCAGCCACATCGCTCATCGCTTTGGGCCAGGACACAGCAAGCGCGTTACGTGTGCCTCCAAAGTGAGAGGCCACCTGCTTCATCCACTGGAAGGGTGCATCGAGGGCCCAAGCCCAACCCACATTGAAATGATTTTCGCAGCGGTCCGTTCCAAAATCGTCCATGTGTGCGAGGAGCCACTCCGGATCCTCATGGACGCCATTTTGAAATGAGGGCGCGCTCCAAGCACCATGAATCGTGCCTTCGGCCGATGCCCCGTTATCCCCAGTGAGGTAAATAATTAACGTGTCTTCAAAAATGTCCTGTTGTTCAAGGGATTGAAACAACCGATCAACCTGCGCATCGGTATGCGCCATAAAGCCTGCAAAAACTTCCATGAGTCTGCTGGCAACGGGTTTATAACGATCCGGGTAACTTTCCCAGCTCGGCACTTGATCCGGACGCGCCGTCAACCGAGTTCCCGGCGGAATGATGCCGCGACTGATTTGGGCCTCGTAGATTTCTGTCCGCAGCGCATCCCAACCTGCATCAAATCGACCCTTAAACGGCGCGACCCAAGATTCATCGACGTGATGCGGGGCGTGCACGGCAGCGGGCGCAAAATAACAGAAAAAGGGCCGATCCGGCGCTGCGGCTTTTTGCCGCTGGATCCAATGAATCGCTTGATCGGCAAGATCCTCGGTCAAATGGTAATCCGGTCGCCCTAAATGTGGCTCGATGGGCGTGGTTTGATCAAAAACAGGCGGCTCCCAATGACTTGCTTCAGCACCCAAAATTCCATAGAAACGCTCAAACCCTAGGCCCGTTGGCCAACGGTCGAACGGACCTGCAGGATTTTGCTCCCAACTCGGCGTTAAATGCCACTTACCAAAGCAGCCTGTCGAATAGCCATTTTGCTTTAGGATTTCAGCAAGTGTTGCACTCTCTTTTGGGATGGCACTGTCGTAAGCTGGAAAACTATTGGCGATTTCGGTGATACCCCCCATGTGAACGCTGTGATGATTGCGTCCCGTCAACAGCGCAGCCCGGGTGGGGGAACAGAGCGCCGTGGTGTGAAACTGATTGAATCGCAATCCCCGTTCTGCAATACGAGCGACGCCGGGACTGGGAATCGGTCCGCCAAACGTCTCAACGGTTCCGAAACCCACGTCATCAAGCATCACAATCAACACATTGGGCTTCCCTTGTGCCGGATTATTAGAT
>CAJYBS010000393.1 GCA_913064795.1 uncultured Gammaproteobacteria bacterium | reverse complement strand
CGCATCAAGCGCCGCATTGGCAGGCCCGGTAAACCCTTGCGCGTTGAAGGGTCCGTAATAGATGAGTTGTCCCTTGGGCAGAGCTGCCTCCGACATGGCTTTAACAAGGTAAGGCACTAAGGTTCGTGGAATGTAGTGCACCACATTGGCGGCAAAAACAGTATCGAAGGGTCCAAGGTTGCTGGGCCAATCCGTGATGTCCAACTGTAGTGGGTCAGGCAAATTAAACAGCCCGGCATCTTTGACCCATTGCCTGAGACCCGTAAGCCGCTCCGCTTGATCTGAGGTTTGCCACACCAAGTCCGGCCGACGTTCTGCAATGAAAACACCATGCTGACCCGTGCCAGAGCCCACCTCAAGCACAGAACCTGGACCAATGATCAAAGATCTAAGCGCAATCTCGATCGGCCCTTGGTTTCGCTCGCAGGCTAGGCTGAAAGGCTTATCAGTCATCGTATTAGGTCCCTTCCCTACTTACCTGCATATCTGGGGCATTCATAGACATCATTATGCACGCATCATCTCAGTCATTTCGTTTAGGCCAATTCATTGAAGTCATTTCGTTGCGCAACCCTCAGAATCAAGCCCCTGTGAGCGCATAAGCGCGGCAGCAAGCTAAGTGCAGCGAACTCAACAAAATTTTGCTTCTCAGGCCATAAAAATTCTGATCCGCCCAGTTCATCTTCAATGTTTAGTCATTCCCTAAGAGAGCCATCAGCCCACCAAGAGAGCCATCAGCCCACCAAGAGAGCCATTAGCAAACCATTCAAGGCCTAAGGTGATTTCGCTTCCCTCAGCGATGCATTAAAACCAGCGGGCTACTGCCTAAGGTACACCTCCTCAAAGAAGATGGGGTTGCTAAACGCGCCAGAAATCTAAATCACTAATTCGACCATTCACTCCGTTCTTCAATCAATCAGAGCGATCTACAGTGGGTACTGTCTGGATCGTTACAAATTGGGGTCAACCAGAATTTTTCCGTGGGCATCCGGTGCTGCCAGCTGCTCGAACGCGTCTATCACACCATCGAGCCCCACGGTTTGAGTGACCCACTCCGACACATCAAAGCGGCCATCCGCGATCCAGCTCAACGTCTCGGTAAATTCTTCTGTCGAATACCCCAAAACGTATTGCACGTTCAGTTCCTTGTTCACAGCAATGAGCGGCCGCGCATGATCTGTCTCAAGACAGACACCAACAATCACCAAGCGTGCATTTTGTGGCGCAGCCGTAAAAATCTGATCGATCATCCCCACGACACCCACACAGTCAAAAATCACAGTTTGGCCATCCTTTGGCCAGGACCGAGCCCGTAACGGATCTTGTAATCCAGGATCAACAACTTCATCTGCACCAAGCTGCTCGGCAAGCGCGCGTCGTGCCGGAGAAAAATCGCTCGCGTACACCGGCCCGTGACCCAGCGCTTTCAAACTTGCGATCACCGCGAGCCCAACGGGACCGCAGCCGACAACCAATATCTCTTCAGAACCCTGCAGGCCCGCTTTAGCGACTGCATGGCGGCCAACAGCCAGAGGTTCAGTAAGCGCGGCTTGATCTGCTGAGACGCCCGATGGCACCGGGTTGAGCATTGCCTCTGAGAGCACCATATACTCTCCAAAGCCGCCAGGAGCTTGATCCGAATAACCAAGACCGACAGTCTCTGCTCTGAGCAGCACAGGCACGGAGCACACCAACTGCCCCACCGGCAACTTTCTCCGAGTGCGCGGGCCAAAATCGACAATTTCCGCACAAAACTCGTGCCCCAAAACGACTGGATTTTCGGTTGTGAGCTTAAAGCCCCCTCCGACCGCCCGGGACGTCTCGATTAAAGCGGACGTATGTTTTACTGCATGCAGATCGGTCCCACAGATTCCGCAAGCGCAGGTACGAACCAGCACTTCACCGTCTTGTGGTTCTGGCAAAGCAATGTCATCAACCCACAATTTCCCCGACTGCATCATCACGGCTTTCATTGATCGTTCCTCTAAATTCCAGATACTGATTACAATCGGTTCGCGTTAACCGATAGACACTTCCCACTCGCGCTCACGGCTTTTCTGCAGGCACTATAATGAGCGGCTCATCAAATACTGAAACGCGAAGTTTTAAATCGCATGTTTTTGAATCGCTAAACATCGAGCGACATAAAGGGTCGCCGTTTCGAGGAAAACTCCCATCCGCACTCAAACCAGTTCCATGCAGGCTCCACCCTTTAAGAGGCCTGTTTGACCCGCTCGATCAAGCTCGCAATTTCGTTCCAACCACGGTCCTGATCAAGATCAAGCCCGAGGGGCGTCATAATAATATGCTCAACCCCTTGTGCAATTTGATCGCGAAACCTCGCTGCTATCGTTGACCGACTCCCCCAAGGGATTAACGCGTCGATAAAGGCATCGGAACCGCCTTCCGCAAAGTCGGCATCCGAAAAGCCGCGCTCTCGCCAAGCCCGATGATAGTTCTCAAGAGGCAGGTAGATACTGATTGCCCGCCTTGCGAGCGCGCGAGCCGTATCTGCATCCTCTGAGAATACAGTCGGCTGCATCAAATTCAGCCGACCATCGCCCAACAGCTGCTTGGCGATCCCCGAATACTCGAGTGTTTGAAGGTAAGTGAAAGCGCCGTCAAAGCATTGACCGGCTAGCCCCATCAATTTTGGTCCATGAGCCGCAAGATACCTCGGCACTGCCGCTTGCTCGGGCTTTACAAAGAGATTGGCCGCGTCATAGCGCGTCACAAAATCGGTGAGCTTGGCCACAGGCGCAAGCCACGCATGCCCACGCGGCTCATTCCCGATGGGATTTGAAACGCCTAAACCTAAATCAAACCGTTCACCAAACGCATCAGTGAGTGAAAAAGCCGCTGCCTTGGTAGCACGCGCATCCCGAACATAGACGTTGGCGATGGCCGTTCCAACTCGGATGGACCGCGTGGCCGACAGTAAAACCGACGCTGTGACAAAGGGATCACGCCCCAAAAGCTCGGGCACCCAAACCTGATCGAGACCAGCAGACTCTGCCTGCCGGGCGAAGGACTGTAATCGCTCATGGCTCATAAAATCGGCCGCGCACATGACTCCAAA
>CAJYBS010000392.1 GCA_913064795.1 uncultured Gammaproteobacteria bacterium | reverse complement strand
GCGACCCAAATTTGATGACGTCAGCACCCCGATTAACGAGCTTCGTGAGGCAAGGGTGGGCGATCAGAGGTACCGCAATGGCGAGAAGGTCGAAAAAATTTCGCAATAACGCGGTTGATTGATCAACAGCATTTATTAGCAATACCGAGCAACGGCACGGACCGACAACACGAAAGACGTGGAAGCGCACGCATTGTATCGCTGGCTTCTCGTGCCCAGTCATTTGTCCAACGAGCCCAAAGTGATGCTTGCCGAATTCTGAAGGGGACTCGAAGGAGACCCGATTGGTTACCCGCCTAATCCGCTGTGAGGCGCCGGCGGCGTCTGCTATTGACTGCGTCGACTCGCCTTGCGATGAAGTTGCACAGGTAATTCGCTGATCCCTCGGACAAAATTTGACGCGACGCGAACCGGTTCGCCCATCACCTCGACTTGGTCAAAGCGCGCCATAATCTCCTCCCAGAGCACCCGCAACTGCATTTCTGCGAGACGATTACCCATACAACGATGAATACCAAACCCAAATGACAAATGGTGCCGGGGATTCGCCCGATCGATTTGAAAACGCTCAGGATCATCGATGGCTGTCTCATCCCGATTACCTGAGACATACCACATCACAACCTTGTCTCCCGCTTTGATATTCTGATCTCGAAACACAACATCGTGCTTCGCTATCCGCCGCATATGCGTCAAGGGTGTCTGCCAACGAATGATCTCGGGAATCATGGTTGGAATGAGACCAGGATTTTGTCGTAACTTTTCGTATTCTGAGGGATATTGATTTAGCCCGTAGACTCCACCGGATATGGAGTTACGGGTCGTATCATTGCCACCCACAATGAGCAAAATTAAATTGCCCAGATATTCCATCGGATCCATGTTTGCCGTTGCAGGACTGTTCGCCATAAGAGTAATGAGATCGTTGTGCTCGGCTGGATCCCAATGAATACGCTCATTCCAAAGATCCGTGAACTCGCTCAAACAGGTCATCAAGCCTTCCCGGCGATCCTCATCAGGCATCGTGCCGCCGGTGGCAACACTTGATGTCGCAAGATCGGACCACTCGGTCAGCTTGCGGCGCTGCTCGAAAGGAAAATCAAATATCGTCGCCAGCATTTGTGTGGTGAGTTCGATTGAGACATGGTCTACCCAGTTAAAAACCTCTTGACTGGGTAACGTATCCAGAATCGCTGCTGCACGTCCGCGAATGACAGGTTCCAGCTTGGCGAGATTCATTGGAGCGACGACACCTGTGACCGCCTTTCTTTGCAAATCGTGCTTGGGTGGATCCATCGAAATAAAATTAGGCGCTTCAAAGTCCGCGCTTCGCTTGCCGATACTCACGCCCCCTTGGGAAGAAAAGTCATGATGGTTTTTGTCGACGTCCATAATGTCGTGAAAGCGTGTCACCGACCAATAAGGCCCAAAGGCACTGTCGGCACAATAATGGACCGGCGCTTCCCGCCTGAGCCTCTCAAAGACAGGTCGAAAGGCATCCTGTTTAAAAATCATAGGATCTGAAACATCGACCTGCTCAAGCGGCTGCTCTGTAAGCTCTGCAATCTGATTCACCGATCTTTCCCCTTTTCTTTTGCTTTAGCGCTTTTCCTTGAGCGCTTTCTCTTCCTTGAGAACTTGCTTTTCCTCAAAAGCGCTCTTTATCCTAAAGACTCTGCCAGTTTAACGAGAACCTTGCAATCGGTGGACCCGGGTAAGGCCTGTTGACTTCAAGCATCGACCACAGTTGAATTAAGGCTCTTTACTACCGGTAGTACTTCTATGTCCAGCGATACAGAATCAACGCGCATACCCGAGGGCATGAGCCTTCCCAATCGACTCTCTGACATAAACCCTGAGTTTCTTACGCAACTGCTCCAAGCCCGAGGTCTGCTTGAACCCGATAATGCTGTGGCTTCCGTTGAGGAAGCTGGCGTGGGTATGACGGCGGGATATTTCTCCGATATCAAAAAAATACATTGCCAATTTAGTAACACGACGGATTGTCCCGCGCACTTTGTAGCCAAAGCATGGCCTGACTTCGAAATGCTCCCAGAGGACGCGATCGGCGATATGTTCATAAAAGACATCAAAGGCTATATGTTTCCTTCAGAGCGCTTCTATCCAAGACCCCGAGTCTTCCTCGCAGACTTTGACCTCGACGGAAATCGATACGGCCTCATCATGGAAGATGTGGACCAGTTCGCCGATCAAAAAGTTCACGAGAGCGAACTCAATCTCGATGAGGTTTTACAAATGATCCCGGGACTGGTGGACTGCGCCCTTGCCTGGGAAGGCTGCGACGGCGGCGAGCAGGCCGAGACACTCAGCGCGATCGGCGTGCAACATTGGGGCTCCAGTGAGAATTTAGCCCTCTACAAAGAAGTCATGCCGGCCGGGGCCAAGCTTTTTGACAAAGCCCTTTCTATGGAGGAATCCTCTCTCACCGGCGGCACCTCTTGGCTGTCTTATTTCGGGACCAACGTCTCAGAGCTCTTCACTCGGAAATTGGATGCACACTTTGCTCGCATTGATCCAGAACAAGGCGCGACCTGTACTCTTAGTCATGGGGACCTACGGGGAGACAATCTGTTTTTCTGCCCTGTAACCAAAGCGCAGCCTCAGGGCTGGTTGACCATTGACTTTCAACTGCTGTTTACCGGACCTGTACCCTCTGATCTTGCCTATCTTATGAGCAGCGGTAGCGTACTGCCTTCAGTCTATGAAAAGTCGAACCGTGACCTCATTCTTAAGACTTTCTTCGATTTATACGCGTCAAAGACGAAACGCTACCCGAACTACTCGTTTGAGCAGTTTGAGGCGGAGTTCAGCGCCATGGTCACCGTAATGTACATTTACTACATCGGCATGGGCGGCGCACTTTGGCGAGCAGCCGCCTTTGAGAACGAACAGCCTGGACGGATTGAGCTGGGTAGCGAACCCTTCACCGAAGCCGACCTCAGCGCGGAAGAACTCCGTAAGCGGATGTGGTGGCGAAAGACGATTCTTAACAACCAAGTATTATTCCATGACTTGGGCCTGGTTGAACTCTGGAAAACGATGCCGGACAACGAAGGTGGC
>CAJYBS010000391.1 GCA_913064795.1 uncultured Gammaproteobacteria bacterium | reverse complement strand
GATGTACTCGGTGGCGAAGCCTGCCTGTGGTCCGAACTCGTCGATGAGCACACCTTGGAGACTCGCTTATGGTCTCGCTTGCCTGCAGTCGCCGAAAGGCTTTGGACCCAAGAGCCCCATCCCGATTTCAATACACGATTGGACACGCTATTAGACAGCCCACCCTTTCTACTCTTGCAGCGACAGCGCACTGCACTCCATACCTTGGGCCTAGAGCCAGCCCAGATAGACATTGCGCTGCTGCTCGAGCCAGTCAAGTGGTATGCCCGGCTACTGGGAAGCGAGGCGCTCAGCGCCCGTATTTCTGGGCGCGAAATGCCACAAGCTCGGCCTTATCAAACTGATACCCCACTCAATCGGGTTGTCGACATGCTTTCGCCTGAAAGCCGAAGCGCCGCCGCCCTACGAGGCGCAAGTGAGGCAACCTGGTTTGCGCTTGCAAACGAGCTGGCAAAACAAGACAGCGCCCGTTGGCCGGTAGACATGAAACCTGCAGTCGAGGCCTTTAAGCAATTCGCTGAGGTCATCCAGTCCGGTGATCGCACCAGTGCCTCGAGCCTTTACGGTCCCCACGGTGAGTATATGATCGCAGCCGTTCCCGCATGGCTTGATCAAAGTTAATTGAGACGGCCGAGATGCCTGACGTCATGTTCCCGTCAACCGTCAACTGGACATATTGACGGAACCAAAATCGAACTATCCTTGCTGAATGTGACCCCAGTTGAAAACATGAATTGATCGAATTTAAATCTAAGGAGATTCCCTCATGTTTCGAAAATTAACTGGACTGGTGACCATGGTTTGTCTCATCCCTTTTTCCTTTGCTGATGACCATTCAAACACTTGGCGCGGCGTCGATCTCAATCAACAGTTTGGTATCCAGTTTGAGATCTGCAAACTTAAGCCCGGCCAATCGATTGAGGATATTGCAAAGCTTGATAAAGAGGTCAGTCGCCTGTTTGCTAAAAATGCGCCCGATCTATCCATTATGCGATTGACCCCCATGTACAGCCATGGCATGCCCGGAGATTCAGGGGCGAGTTATATTGATATCACAATGGGCGCCATTGAAGCCTTTGGGACCGGTTGGGATCAATGGATGGCCTCCAAACCCGCACAAAAACTAATGGCCAACTCGAACGAAATCGCGGACTGTACTTTTAAGTTCGCCCGGGCGGTCAATCGCGTTGCCAACAAAACGGAACTCGATGCCAGCGACAATCGCTTGATATCAATGAACTGGTGTTCTAAGCGAGACAACGTCGGTTGGAATCAACTCAAAGCTAAACATGACGCCTGGCAAGCAGCCTATGAGGACGATGCGAGCTCTATGGCCTGGAACGTCGTACTCCCAAGACTTGGTACCCGAAGCGTAAATGGTCGCTTCATGCATATGGTCTCCTACGCCAATGCGACCCAACTCATGGCCAATGAAAACTGGGTCGCCAATCAAGGTGGGGGGCAAGCCCTCGCGGACTACTATTCGGCCTACGCGTCCTGCGATGGCGAATCGGTCTGGAATGCCAGCTACCTCTACAGAAGCAAAGGTTAGAAAACCCAGCCCTCATCCAATGGTCTTCCGCTGGATGAGGGATTACTTCAGAGAAGACGCACTGTTCATCACCATTGAGCCTTGCTAGAGTCGACCGAAATAACCAGCATCGATGTCAGCATGACCTTAAAAATAATCGGAGCCGCCCCTGGACGAACAGGCACTGTCTCTCTAATGACCGCTCTCGAGCATCTAGGTTTTGGGCCTTGTCACCATATGAAGGCCTGCATTGAAAAACCGCAGCAAACGAAGTGGTTTTTAGCGGCAGCTAACGGACAACCCGTCGATTGGCATGAGGTGTTTGAGCACTATCATTCAGCGGTCGACTGGCCAGCATCTGCTTACTACAAAGCGCTGTTCGAAACTTTCCCAGATGCCTTGGTCATTTTCAGCGATCGACCCGCAGAAGCTTGGTACGACAGTGTTGCGAGCACCATCTATCAAGTCGTTCCCAGCCTGCCGAAGTGGCTGCGGAGGATCGTTCCTCACCTTGACCGATGGGGCCAAATGGTCGAGAAGACGATCTGGCAAAATGAACTCTCGGGGCGCTTTGAAGAGCGAACCTTTGCGGTTCAGTTTTTTGAGAACCGATTATCGGAGGTTCAAAGCGTGATCCCACCTGAGCAACTCCTCGTCCATTCGGCCACGGAAGGTTGGGAGCCGCTCTGTCGATTTTTAGACGTGGCGATCCCGGACATTCCCTACCCCCGCGCCAATGAAGCGGCTCGAATCCAGCGGGCCATCAAAGTCCTGAAGGCATTGAATTATTTTCCCGGGGTCGTTGCCATCGCCGTTGTCATCGCAGCAGTAGCGCTCAGCGCATTGTGAGCCATCGAACTTTTTCCGCATGCAGTGATCTGACTCAAATCAGTGCTCGACACTGCTTAATTCGATATATCCTCTGCGAGCGTCGCCCATCATCAGAAACCATTATCATCCGAAGCGTCTAGGAGCGCTCACATGTTAGAGGTATTTACCAAACGACAATTTTCAGCAGCGCTCTCAGATGGGCATCAAGTGAGCCACGACGTCTACAGTCGCGGCGAGGGCCCTGCCACCGTGGTCATTATCCAGGAACTGCCTGGGATCGGCCCTGAGACTTTGAGTCTTGCTGACGTTTTCGTAGACCGCGGCTTTAAAGTGGTCCTACCACACCTTCTAGGTCCCCTAGGTAAGATTTCCTTGATAGGAAACTTGGTTCGAGTCTTCTGTATGCGTCGAGAGTTCAAGTTGTTCGAGAAAAATCAGAGTAGCCCCATCGTTGACTGGCTCAAAGCACTCTGTCGAGACGAGCAAAAAACTAACAACGCTTGCCGAATCGGCGTTATCGGCATGTGCCTCACTGGTAATTTTGCGCTGTCTCTTATCGCCGATGACGCTGTGCTTGCCGCCGTTGCCAGCCAGCCGTCATTACCCTTTAACGATCAGGAGGCTTTGCATCTGTCACCCGATGAAATTACGGCAGCGCGCGCGCACATCGATCAAAAGGGCCCTGTCTTGGCATTGCGATTTGAGGATGACCCGCTGTGCAG
>CAJYBS010000390.1 GCA_913064795.1 uncultured Gammaproteobacteria bacterium | reverse complement strand
CCCCGGACCGCCCCATCCGAATCTGTTTTAGCATCGACAAACCATCCAGACTAGGCATTTGCACGTCTGAAATCACCAGATCCACTGCTTGCTCTGCCAGAACGGTCAAAGCTTCAACGCCATCGCCCGCCCTCAACACTGACTCGATCCCAAGCATATTGAGCAGCTTTTCAAGCACTCCCAAAATGAACCCGTCGTCATCAACAATCAACACGCGCTTGCGTTCAAAACTATCTAAAAACTCGAAATCTATCGTCACAACCCTTGTCCTTCACCTTCGACGATTGGGCGCCTAGCAGAGATGCACCGACACCTCTATAACTCTTGCTCGACTTATGCGAGCCTTGATGGACTATAACATGCTGAACACAGAGGAGACGGCGTTGAAAATAGGCATCAATGGAACTGGGCTAGTACAGCGCGCTTCGATCGAGGACATCAGACAAGACGCAGAGCAGGCAGCGCTGGAGGGCTTTGACAGTTATTGGCTTGCTGAACACCCAAGCGGGGGCTTTGACGCCTTGACGGTGCTTAGCCTCGTTGGCGCAACCGTCACTGAACTCGAACTCGGTACGGCGATTGTACCCACGTTTCCAAGACACCCAATGACCCTCGCTGGCCAAACGCTGACCGCCCACCAAGCCTGCCAAGGCAGATTAACCCTTGGCATTGGTCTATCCCACAAGATCATGATGGAGGCAATGGGACTGCCTTTTGAAAAACCTATCGGTCATCTCAGAGACTATCTCTCAATTCTGATGGCCCTGCTTGAAACAGGGCAAGTCTCCCACCAGGGCGCCCACTACAGCTGTGAAGGGACGTTCTTCCAAAAGCCCGCACACCCCCCGGAAGTGCTTGTCGCTGCGCTCGGTCCTCAAGCGCTCAAAGTTGCGGGCCACCGTACCAACGGCACGACCCTCGCCTGGGTAGGCCCCAAAACCGTCGCGAGCCACATCAAACCAAAACTTTCTCAGGCTGCGGAACGGGCCGGACGCCCTGCCCCTAGAATCCTGGCAACGCTCCCCATTTGCGTTACCGATCAACCTGATCGCATTCGCACCCTGATCACTCAGCGTCTGTCTTTTTACGCCGAACTCCCCTCCTATCGGGCCATGTTTGATCGAGAAGGCGTCGAGCATCCGGGCGATCTCGCACTGGTTGGATCTGCAGCGCAGGTGAGCGATCAGCTCGAAAGACTCGCTGCCGCTGGGGTGACCGACTATGCTGCGTCGATTTTTGCCACTCAGCCGGAGGAGCAAGCCAACACCCGTGCGCTGCTCACCCAACACATCCAGCATTAGCGGCCATCAAGTAGTGCAGGCTCGTCCAGCAGATCAGGCGTCACACGCCTAGCTTGGCGCGCCTAAGCAGAAGAAAATAACTAAGACCAAGCGCTAAAAGCTAGGCACTGAGAACTAAGAACTGAGAGGACTGGCAGATAAATCAGAAATCCGCGATCAAGCCTCCCAAGGCTGTCTTCGCCTTGAAAGCCCACCCCTCCGAGTTTCAGGCCAGCGCAACCCACAAGATCAAGCCAACTTTTTTTTAGCGTCATTGAAGCATCGCCAGGATGAGTTCACGTATCCGGGCAGGTAACACCGGACTCGACTCCGGCTACTTTGCGCCCCGGCTACTCGAAGCCCCTCCCAATTGTTGATTCCTTACAGAGCACGGCCTCCCTCAAGGCGTGAGCCTGCAAGATTGATTCACCCAGCATCAAGAGAAGTCGATATACTGACTCCATTCAAGGCCGCTGAAAGAGCGAGGACCCCATGAAAACCTCTGCCGACATCTTGATCATCGGCGCTGGACTTACCGGCGTCTGTGCTGGCCGCACTCTGAGCGCGGCTGGCTTTGACGTGCTGATCGTTGAGGCCTCGAGCCGAATCGGTGGGCGAACCCACTCAAAAAAAATCGAGAATCGAATCGAAGAACAAGGGGCCGAGTACCTTCATCCAGATCACCACCTGCGGGCAATGAAGGCCCTCGCAGACCACCATCTCAACATTTGTCCAGAAACACCCGGCAGTGATGAAACTTGGTTGGTCTCAGCCAGTCACCAAAGGTCGGCCTCGAATCTAGAACCAGCACTGATTGAATTGTCTCGAAAGATTGATCGCGACGTAAAACTGATCGACCCAGATCGTTGGATCACGGAAAAAAACGCGCACCTAGATCAACCTTTTCAGGATTACGTCGATCGATTGGGCGCCGATCCTGGGGCTCAAGAAGCTTTGATGGCGTGGACCGCGACCCTCACCGGCGCCGATCCAAGATCCTTTAGCGCGCTTGGAATCCTAAGAGACTTTTTCATGTTCGGGGATACCCTGACAGCATTGACAGCGGCTGAACATCGAATAATAGGTGGAACCCAATCCTTGGCAACTGCAATGGTTGATCAAGCCAATCTTCGGGTCGAGCACGACCAAAAGGTTTGTGCCATTGAGGAGGAGCGGCGCGGCTATCGAGTAACAACGAACACAGGCGCAGTTTTTGAAAGTCGGGCCCTCATCCTCACAGTGCCGTTTAATGTTTTATGCTCGATGAGTTTGCCTTCGAATATTCTGAAAACAGCACAAGATCAAAGTCAGCGCGGCCATGCGAATCGCAGTGCAAAATATTGGTTTGATTCAGAGGCTTCGTTCGATGATCGAATCTCTGCGGCACCGCCTGCACTGGCTTTTATGGAGGCGACCGGCGCAGCGGGTTGCATCATCGCAGACAGCGGACTCAGTACGCCGGATTCCTCCCACCCTATCTTTGAGGCCGTCGCCTTACCCCCTAAAAAGCCTTCAGATATCCGGGTCCATTACTGGACCGAGGACCCACTGGCCCGAGGCGCCTGGATGACCGTGCGCCCGGGTCAAGCCAGTGCAATCGATCAGCTATGGGCCATTGGCGAGATGAACCCCAACTTTCAAATCGGCAGCGGCGACGTCACGCCGAATTGGTCAGGCTGGATGGAGGGTGCTTTATACGCAGGTGAAACGATGGCCCTGCGTCTTATTGACCGCCCCTCTTAGCTTGATTCCCAATCGCCCTCTGGATCAGGGCTAGCCGCTCACGGTCTAGATTATAACGTCGCATAAAG
>CAJYBS010000389.1 GCA_913064795.1 uncultured Gammaproteobacteria bacterium | reverse complement strand
CCGGTCAGCGTGCATCATCATATTGGCAATCTGCAGATCGCCATGGACCACGGTGCAATCGGTGCTGGGAGGGATGTTGTTTGGCAGATACTCAAGCAGTTGATCCATGTAGGGGTTTTCGACGGTCTTGGTGTATTCGTACTGCCCTCCCCACCGTGACAACTGACGGGCGATATAGTCTGATTCCTTTCCAAAATCGCTCAAACCCACCGCCTTGTAATCAACACGATGAAGCTTAGCGACCGCGCTGTTCGCGGCATCCCAAATTTGATGCCGTTGCTCTGGAGAATAAGGCCCTTCTGTTGAATCCCAAATCACCCTCCCCTCGAGATATTCCATTACATAAAACCAGGTTCCGATCACAGATTCATCGGTGCACAGCGCATAGGTTTTCGCCGTTGGCACGTCTGCATCCGCCAGTGCTGTGAGGACTTTATATTCTCGATCCACTGCATGCGCTGATTTAAGCAATTCTCCTGGGGGTTTACGTCGCAAGACGTAGCGCCTGGTCGGTGTTGTCAACAAATACGTTGGGTTCGATTGCCCTCCTGCGAACTCTTCGAGCCCGAGGGGTCCTTCAAACCCAACGACTGAATCCCTCATAAATGCAGTCAATGCGGCCACATCAATCTGATGTCGATCCTGCACTGGAATGGTGGCAGTATTGTCTTCGGCCTTAAAGTCAGTCATCCCAAATCCTTCTTGTTATCCCACTTGTTATAGACACTCAGCAAGGCATCTTGCCGGGTGACACTCAATTAAAATCCCGCTCGATCGAACATCGGAACTGAGCGCACATGTCTTGCCAAACCGGCGCTGATTGATCATGCTACGGTGACACGCCCTTCTTTTAGTTTGCCCGAGATACAAGGTTACACTCAACTCGCAACTCCGCCCAAAAACTAAAGGACCTCTTCGATCAGCGCACCGTCGAATCTGGCCTCCGGCCTAATCGGAGGGACACGTCTTACCCGTGAGATTTTGACCATCAAGAGACACGCTTCATTCGGAAAAATTCAGGCCGTAACGGATGATCCATGCCTTTCTAGGACCCCATCAGCAAAAAACCAGCATCAGCTGGTTTTTTGGGTCTCCTCATCAAGCGTTTAGCTGACTGTCCAGGTATGTCCTTGCTTCAGCACTTCATTAAAATCCGCAATGCCCTTTTTGGCCCGGACCGTTTTAATTTGCTCGTAGACTGAGTGCTCATAGGATTCAGAGGCCTGGCAGTACAGAACGCCGATCGCTTCCGGAAATTCAGGCGTTGACAGACCCGCGAGCATTTGGGCCAACACGAGATTCGTTTCATCATGGACAACAATATCATCGAGAGTCACGCCATCTTCACCCAGCGTAACAACCTCAAGCTGCAACGATTTCAAGTTAAGCCGAAGTCCTTTTTGCTGGTCCTGACCGAACAACAAGGGCGCACCATGCTCAAGCAACAAGCGCGTATCAGCGGCTGACTTTTTATCCTTGATGTAGTCAAAAATGCCGTCGTTATAGACCGGACAATTTTGATAAATCTCCACAAACGACGCCCCTTTGTGCGCGTGCGCCCGCTTTAAGACCGGTGTCATGTGCTTCGCCTCGGTATCAATGGTTCGTGCGACAAAGCGAGCGCCAGCCCCCAGGGCAAATCGAGCCGGTCGCAAAGGCATATCCACTGAGCCATCCGGCGTTGAAGGTGATTTTGTGCCCACTTTCGATGTTGGAGAATACTGGCCTTTGGTCAAGCCATAGATTTCATTGTTGAACAATAAAATCTGTAAATCGACGTTGCGGCGAAGCACATGCATCATATGGTTCCCGCCAATGCTCAAGCCGTCACCGTCTCCGGTGACCACCCAAACATCGAGTTCCGGGTTAGCCAACTTGACGCCTGTCGCAATTGAAGGTGCACGACCGTGTATGGTGTGGAACCCGTAAGTTTCCATGTAGTAAGGAAAGCGAGAAGAGCACCCGATTCCAGAGACAAATACCGTGTTCTCTTTCGGGGTATCGATTTCTGGCATCAGTTTTTGAATCGTTTTTAGAATCGCGTAATCCCCGCATCCGGGACACCATCGAACTTCTTGATCGGTACTAAAATCTTTTAACGTTAATTTTTGCGGTGCATTCATGCTGATTCTCCCAAAAGCGTGGTTATCGCTTCGGTAATTTCTCTGATTTTAAAAGGCTGGCCCGACACTTTATTCAGCTGCTTAGCATCGATCAAAAACTGAGATCTGAGCACGTTCACCAACTGTCCGGTGTTCATTTCAGGCACTAAAATCTCATCAAACCCTGCCAGCAGTTCCCCCAGGTTCTTTGGGAAAGGCAGGAGGTATCGGATGTGGATATGGCTAACATCTTGGCCTTGGGCACGTCCGCGCCTGACCGCCTGATGGATTGCGCCAAAAGTCGAACCCCAACCCACCAGCGCCAATTTTCCCGTTGTTGTCCCTTGGCTAACGGTCTGCTCAGGAATAAAGTTCTCAATATTATCGATCTTTGCTTTTCTGACATCCGTCATTTTTTGATGGTTGTCTGGATCGTAGGATATATCGCCCGTGGTGTAACTTTTCTCAATCCCGCCGATCCGATGCTCCAATCCTGGGGTTCCAGGCTTAGCCCAAACCCGAGCCAATGTTTCTGGATCTCTGTTGGCTGGGGAGAATCCTTCAACTTCCGTCTCAAACTTGACGGGAAACGGCTCAAATTGGGTTAGGTCTGGAACGAGCCAAGGTTCAGAGGCGTTAGCAAGATAGCCATCGCTCAGCAACAACACCGGCGTTGAGAACTGCGTTGCCAACCGGACCGACTCGATCGCTACATCAAAGCAATCTGCTGGCGTTGACGATGCAATCACAGGAAGTGTGGTGTCTGCGTGCCGACCAAACAACGCTTGATTTAGGTCGGATTGCTCAGTTTTCGTGGGCATCCCGGTTGAAGGCCCACCTCGCTGAGTATTGACAATGACCAACGGCAGTTCGGTGGCGCAGGCCAAGGAAATCGCCTCACCTTTCAGAGATATGCCAGGACCCGAGCTCGATGTAATACCCAAAGTTCCACCAAATGATGCACCGATAGCGGGACAGACCGCGGCAACCTCGGCC
>CAJYBS010000388.1 GCA_913064795.1 uncultured Gammaproteobacteria bacterium | reverse complement strand
AAATCTATCCTCGGTTAAAAGCGTGGTGCGATGAGTACTTTTATCTTCCCCACCGGCAAGAGCCACGCGGCGTTGGCGGATTGTTTTTTGATGATTGGACAGAGGGTGGGTTTCAAGCCAGCTTTGACCTTGTTCAGAGCATTGGCGATCATATTTTGCCTGCCTACATGCCAATCATCTCTAAGCGATTCGAGCAGCCCTACTCGGACGCGGAAAAAGAATTCCAGCTGTATCGTCGAGGCCGCTATGCAGAATTTAATCTCGCCGTCGATCGAGGCACTCGATACGGCTTGCAAAGTGGACGACGAATCGAATCTGTTCTCGCATCCATGCCGCCACGGGCAATCTGGAAATATAACTATCAGCCCGAATCGGGTTCGAAAGAGGCGGAGCTGACTGAATTTTTCCTCAAACCTCGGGATTGGTTGAATCATGAATCAAGCTGAGGCCAGTGTCTCATCAAAGTTACCCGAGCTTGGCACTACGATCTTCACGGTCATGTCAAAAATGGCGCAGGACTTTGGTGCCATTAATCTTTCACAGGGCTTTCCAGATTTTGAGCCGCCGGAGAGGTTGCTCGAGGCCTTCCGCCAACGCCTATCAGGCGGACACCACCAATATCCTCCGATGCATGGTGTTGCTGCACTTAGAACACAAATCCAAAAAAAATTAGAACGCTTTTATCAGGTGACCGTTGATTCGGAGACCGAGATAACTGTGACCTCAGGCGCGACCGAAGCGATTTTTGTCACCGTGCAAGCCCTGGTTCATCCCGGTGATGAGGTTGTCATTTTTGACCCTGCATTTGATGCCTATGCACCGGCGGTCGCCCTTGCTGGTGGAATCGCAAAGCATTTGCAGTTAACCGGGCCCCATTTTGAAGTCGATGAGACAGCCTTGGAACAAGTCGTATCAAGTCGAACCCGGTTACTCATTATTAATTCCCCCCACAATCCTTGTGGTGGTCTCATTAACCGGGAAACGCTAGAGCACATCGCGGCGCTGGCAAACCGGTTCGATTTTTACGTGTTGTCTGATGAAGTCTATGAGCACATGGTCTTTGATGGACATCGCCATGTGAGTGCGATCGAAATCCCTGCCCTTCGGCGTCGCACCTTGATGATTTCTAGCTTTGGGAAAACATTCCACGCCACAGGATGGAAAGTAGCGTATTGCGTGGCACCGCCCAATCTCACGATTGAATTCAGAAAGGTCCATCAGTTCGTGACCTTTACCACCCATACGCCGTGCCAGTGGGCGATTGCTGACTTTCTTGCTAACGACGGGGGTCACATCGCTGATTTGTCAAAGTTCTATGAGCGGAAAAGAGATTTGTTTAATGCGCTACTGAGCCCCCTAGGGTTTCAGCTTCTTCCAAGCCAAGGGACTTACTTTCAGCTAGCAGACTATAGCAGGATCCCAGCTTTAGCGGGTCTCACGGACACAGCCTGCGCGAACACGTTGACCCAAGACTATGGTGTCGCGGCGATTCCGATTTCGGTTTTTTATAAAACCCCGCCGAAAAATCAGCGATTAATCCGCTTTTGTTTTGCGAAAGATGATGAAACGCTCAAACTCGCTGCGGAGCGACTTGCGCTGCGCCTCAAAGACAAAGCGACTCCGTGAAGGTCGCTTTACTCCAAACTGAACTGCATTGGGAACAACCCGATGCCAACAGGACTTCTTTGGCCCAAGCCCTGAGCGCACTTGAACCTACCGACCTCGTGGTTCTCCCTGAAATGTTCAACACCGGCTTTTCGATGCGCTCAGAAGATTTAGCGGAGACCATGGAAGGCGCATCGGTGACTTGGCTGCAAGAACTCGCCCATCGATTTAGCACCGTCTTTTGCGGCTCTGCGATCATCGAAGAAGAAGGTCAGTACTTTAACCGTTTGTTATGGGTCAACCCTGAGGGGAAAGTCGCCCATTATGACAAACGTCACCTTTTTAGAATGGCCAATGAGCACGAGCACTACACTCCTGGCCAGTCAAGGCTTGAGGTCGAACTATCCGATGGTCGGTGTTGTCCACTGGTCTGCTATGACCTTCGGTTCCCAGTGTTCTCCCGCAACGGTACCCATCCCTATGATGTGTTGATCTACGTCGCAAATTGGCCGGCTGCCAGGGCGCATCATTGGTCCGCGTTGCTCGCAGCAAGGGCGATTGAGAACCAGTGCTATGTCATTGGGGTGAATCGAATCGGCAATGATGGCAACCAGGTTCATTACAACGGCGATTCCATGGTGCTGGATTACGAGGGTCAATCACTGCTCCACGCAGGACAGCAGTCAGGCTTGCACTATGCGACCCTTGATATAGATGCATTGCGTGCTTATCGCGACAGGTTTCCAGCCTGGCGGGATCAAGATGGGTTTGTGCTCGACGAGTAGCAACCGATAAAGGGTCCTGCTCCGTCGTTCAAACCTCCAACAAGGCTTCATTATTGAGCACCCCCGATCGCGCTATACTTGATCCTCTACCTTAGAGACGGGATGGGTTCGTGCTTTATTATCTGGGTCAATGGTTGGCCGACTGGGCGGGCCCGATGCGATTGCTCGGCAGTAACATCTTTCTGGCGGGCGCCGGTACTGCGACAGCAGCGCTTTTGGTGTGGTGGCTACTGCCGCGCTATTGGCGACTACTGCCCAGCGATCGCGGTCGTGAACATGCAGTAGGGGCGGCACAAAGTATCGGGAAACCAATGAGCGCCGGAATTTTGTTCATTCCGATTTTTGTGGTGACTGCTTTTTTGTTTGTTCCCTATCATCCCAAAGTAACGGGCCTGTTGGTCTGCGTGCTTGGGGCGATGATGATTGGCTTTTTCGACGATCGTGCGGCCGGTGGTTGGAGTGAGTATCGACTGGGCGCACTCGATCTTTTGGTCTCTATCGGTGCCGCTTGGTTTTTGTGCGGCGGTGAGCCTGTCTCCATTTGGTTACCGCTGTACAAGGAGGTGTGGGTGGTGCCCGCATGGCTGTATATGGCAGGTGCAACCCCCCTGCTCTGGGTATCGATCAACGCAACCAATTGTACAGATGGGGTTGATGGTTTGTCGGCCAGTCTAACCTCGATGGCTATTTTGTTTTTAGGCGGGATCCTCTACG
>CAJYBS010000387.1 GCA_913064795.1 uncultured Gammaproteobacteria bacterium | reverse complement strand
AGTTCCAGAACGAAAAAGACGTTGAATGACGTCTAAACTAAAGATGCCAAGGGGTCTCACGGTTAGCGAAACTTTGGCCCAGGACCAGGCCAGAATAATCCCAACCCACCCAGGATACTGAAGTCCTAAAACCCCCGCATCGCGGAACGATTGAAAGGATTCAGCGAATTAAAGCTAAGCAATTTCGGTCTAGCGCCGCGGCGATAGAACGCTCCAAACCTGTTTCTGCAAGGGTTCTGCCTTTTTCCTCACTGATATCGAAGGCGCCCGCAATGAGGATCGTGAAATGGAGGATGAACAGTAGGGCGATGTTGTAGTCCTGTTCACATTGACTGAGGGTGTAGCCCTCAACGCCGTAATTTTTCAGGCAAGCGACATAATGGCTTAGCAGATCCTGTTCACAGTCTCTCCGAGTTTCCACCGTCATGCTCGTTGCTGTCATCCAAGCAAGATCATACAAAGGGTTGGAAATCATGACATTTTGCCAGTCGATGAGAACGACGGGTAGAAGCCCTGGTTTGCCATCGCCAAATAGCGCGTTGTCCATTCGAACATCGCCATGAATGACGGTGAGGGTACGGTTTCCCATATCTTTGTAGATATTGTTCAAACCGTCGACATACCGGGGCAGCGCGTCCATCAGTGGCTCTGGGAAAAACTCTGGAAATCTCTCAACTGCACTCTCCCAACTCCCTAGAAACCCTGGCGTGGAACGATGGATAAAATCATCAGAGTCGATCCGAACCATGTTAGGGAAAGCTGTCTCTCCCCGATTCCAGAACTTGGCATGCAGTGGCGTGACGCTGTCGAGGACCATCACTGCTTGATCGGCGGAAATTCCCCCGATTTGATCCCCCAGGGCGTAGTCACAAAGGTCTTCAAGGACAACGACATTGCCGCCGGATTTCTCATCATAGGCAGCGAAGTGACATTTCGGCATGGCGATGGTGAGGTCAGGGGCGATCGCGTTAAAGAAGGTCACTTCCCGCTCGTAGAGCCCAGTGTTGTTGGCAATTTGCCGATTTTCTGGCTGATCGTGGGCAAATTTAATGACCAGAGAGGCAGGACCGGCACGATCTTCTCCGTAGTCTAAAAAGACCCGAAGCACCATACCGAGCAGCCCAACGCCGCCGCCGATATAAGTGAACGAGAAATCCTCGACATTGCACGCGCCCGTGAGGGCGTTGCTGCCGCGTAGTATTGTTGTTAGCCACTCGCAGCTGATGTCATCGGGGGCTTGGGGAAAGGAATTCATGTTGAAGTCTCGGTTAAATGTCAGTGTTGGGTTGCTGCCTCAGACTTTGAATATCGAAGATGGGAAGCCAATCCTTCTCCCATTAGATCGATAAAATTGTCCCGATAAAAGCGATCCTTGCTGGCTGGAGCGGCATTCAATAATTGGTCTTCAAATCGTTTCAAAGGATTTCGGCCGCCTTCGACATGGGGGAAGTCGGAGGAAAATAGCAACATAGTTGGATCACTCTGATTGAGAATCCACTCGGTAGGCTCATGGCTATAGGGGGTCACACGAAGCTGCCGGCGGGCATACTCACTGGGTAACAGTGACAGCTTTTGCAGCCGCGCTTCACCTTTTTTAAAGGCTGCAAAGCCAGCGTCCATGGTTTGTAGCCAGCTCGGCAGCCAAGCGGCTCCGAGCTCGATGGCACCGAAGCGGAGTGTAGGGAATCGCTCAAGCACGCCGTCGAAAATCAGCGCGGTCATGGTTTGCCAAATCGCGAGGGGAATGGCCATGAATGATAGGCCTGTAAAGTTCTCATCACCGCCATGAAAGTCGAGTACTCGTTCGCCACCATTATTAGCGTAGGCAGCCGCCATTTTCTCCTCGCCGCCCACATGGAACAAAATTGGAATTTGAGCTTCGCTGGCAATTGCCCAAAGTCGATCCAGTGCGAGGTGGCTGGGACTATGGTTTGCAGGACAGGCTGAGGGGATGACGAGGCCTTTGCAGCCTAAAGCAATGGCCTCTTCAGCGATCTTAGGCGCCGCCGCTAAATCACTCAGTGGCACATAGCCCGTTGCAAGCATGCGCTCATCGACGGCGCAAAAATCTGTATTCATGGTGTTATGCGCTCGGGCCGCGGCCTGAGCAAGCTTAGGGTCTCTTTCATCAAGACCAAAATTACCCAGTGCAGCGGTGGTAAAAATAAGCTGACTTCTAAAACCCAATAAGTCGAGGGTCTTGACGCGATCCTCTGGAATAAAAGCCCCCAGCGCCAAGTGATTTTTCCGTAGCATCAGCTGCGACTCATCCTCTGCCCGAAAGCGGGTGTCAGCCTGCAAGGCAATCGCACGCTCTAGATCCTGGCTGACGGTCACGGGTTTGTTTGCTTTTTCAGTAAACGCCTGAATTTGATGCTTGGGTAAGTAGTCGAGAATCTTCTGAGGTAACTCCATCACGTGCGCGTCGGCATCGTGGACGGTGCGATCGTTGACATACGCCATAACTAGGCCCTAGGTAAAAGGTGTTTTCACCATCGTCAAACGATCAAGGGTGGTTGTCAATCCCCAAAACCCCGCCGCTTTTAGCCAGAGATTTCCGGATTCTTGTTCAGGCTTTATTAGCGCGGGCGTCGTCATTGCCGGTCTCATTATTCTGGGGTTGGACTGCGGTTTTCTGAAGCGCCAGGGCGCCGAATCGACCAGCGCGTTAAACCGCTAAGGCCTCAAATTCACGGTCCTGCGTGTCGCGGTTGAAGCAAACCCTGTTTGTGGGTCCAAGACCAGTATTTAGTCTGTTCGAGACGGGCATTTAAAATTGGGTCTGGGGATTGGGAGACCAAGCACTGACCCGGCCACAAAAAAAGCGTGAGACGCTGTAAAAAATCTGTTTTGTAGCCTTCGGATCTCCCGTAAACGCCCATTTTTAAAGGGTCGAAAGGGATATCAATTTAATGATAGCTGAGGAGAAATAAATGCGTTACGCTCGCGCTTTATTAGGCCGGAAAAGTTCTAATCTTTACAGAGAAATCTCTCTAGATCATTTCCGATAAGAAAGAAATCTGCCCTGCAAAAAGTGTCCGTCTAGGCCACCCATGGGTGATGAGTAATGGCTATGGCTAGAAGATCTCAGGGTCGCACCGGCGGGCGT
>CAJYBS010000386.1 GCA_913064795.1 uncultured Gammaproteobacteria bacterium | reverse complement strand
ACATCCCTCTTGACCTCTATGTTGTAAAGCATGCAATCCTAATGCAACTAATGCTGTGAGAAAACGCATGCTTGCTCTCCTTAAGTTTTATACTTATTAGCCTTCGATTAATTCGAAGTTAGCTTGACGGTACACGGTATCAGTGGAGACAGTCCAGAGAATCGAAGAAAAGGGCTATTGAATTTTGTTATCGGCTCGATACAACCTATGTATGGGCTGTTCAGAGGCGATCTTTGGCGATCCACAAGGTCACTAGCATCATTACCATGAGCGTCATCCCGACGATCAGGAAAGTCCACTGAGTACTAATGGCCCCCGCAGTTAGTCCTGCGAACAAGGGTATCAAGAAGGTTGCACCACGATTTGAGCTGGTACGCAGGCCTACTATCAGACCCTGTATATCTTTCGAAATTTTCGCACCGAGCACAGAAAACATTGCGGGCTGTGTGACCCCTATTGCAAGACCCATGGTTATGTTTAATATCGCGAGGATGGCATAGGAGCCGGTCAACGACATTGCGGACACTGCTAGCAGGGCTAAGACAATAAATACACCGAGAATTTTTTCAGAACTCCACCACTTCGCAAATACCGCATGCAGAAAGGCAGAAAATGCCGAAGATATGGCACTGACACCAATCAAGACACCAATTTGCGACGCACTGAACTCAAGCTCCGCGAGATATACCGGGAGGAAGCTTGTCTGCAGGGACACAGCACCCAAACGGACCGACGAGCAGGCGATGATATAAAAAACAACAGGGTCCCGTAGCAACCCGAACGCCTGACTGTAGTCTCCCTTCATAGCTTGCCGTTTAGACGCAGCCCTCTCTGCTCCACTCACCTCTTGGGATAGCTGAAGCGCCAAGATACTCAATAACCCACACCATAAGGCTGTCGCAACAAAGCTAGAATCTGTCCCGAAATGATCCCAGATAAAACCAATGATGAACGGTCCAAAGAAGGTCCCACCCATACTCCAAAAACCAAGATGACTGGTGACGACCGGATCGCCTCGGTATGTCTTGCCGATACCGGTCTGCACACCGATCCAGCAAAACGACTGACACGCACCAAATACCAGCTGAAGTAGCACAAGGTGGAACACACTGGTCGTGAACGGATACACCAAGGACAAAACCGCGCAAGCAAAAGCCAAACGAGTAACGACAAAACGGACGCCATAGCGGTCGACCATCGCCCCACCAGGAATCGCCAGCAAAAACGGGAGCAACGAACGCATCGCCATAATAATGCCGACCTCGGCCGGACCCGCTCCGATACCCAGTGCATACAGCGGCACAATCACGGCCGTCATCGGAACTAATCCGAGAGCCAAAAATCCAGAAGCAAAATAACTGAGCCTTTCCCTATTCATCAGTGGGACTCAAGCGCCTCAAGCTCAATAACAATATCGGAAGTGAAAACATAATCAGTGCAATTCTGAAGATTTGATGAGTCACGACGAATGTCAGATCTAATTTCAAGGCGAACGCTAGAAGGGCGAGCTCTGTCTGTCCGCCTGGCATAAACGATAAAATAACTTGGACCCAAGGGATATCAGCGGCCGCGAAGATTACGATAAACGCGCAAAAGCAGAGAACAGCGAACATAATCAACACACTCGAAATACCAGCAAAAAACGCCTGCTTCATCGAACCAATGGATACCCCGCAAAATGCCCTGGCAATATCAATCCCGATTGCCACCTGGGCCAGTATCAGAAGTGGTGTAAACAGCTTCAGGTGCAGCACATCGAATCCTTGCAGCCCGGCCACAAGGAACATAGGGCCTAACAGAGGCGCGCTAGGTACTTTGAAATACGCAAATATCTTCCACCCCGCGTATCCTAACGCCAGGTGCATTGGTATGTACTCCGCAAAATGCAACGACGGCGTCTGCATCCGCAGATCCTGAACCCCGACGTATAAACCCAGTACCGAAGCTCCGATCACTATAACGACTACCCGCATCAGGTGGATGATGGTTAAGGTTTTGACGTCTGCTCCCATGTCACGGCCGCTGGTTACCATCTCGACCATACCGCCTGGGAGTGCTGAGAACATCGAGGTAAATGCATCGAATCCGAAAACGCGCTTAAACACTTGGAAATTAATCGAGGTCGCAAGAATAAGAAAAATGGGGACGATCATCAAAGTAGTCCAATAGGACAAAAACTCATTCCCCGTTATTGCGTCGAAACCCGTGCCAACCATTGCTCCGAGAACACAACGTGCCCAGGGCGTCAGCGGCTTGTAGGTCTCAACCTGTAGGCCTGATAAGGCCGCGACTGATGTTGCAACCATCGATCCAAGTAGCCAAGCGAGCGGAACTTGTTCATAGAAAAGACAAAAACCGCCAGTGAACCCAATCAGCCAGCTGTAGATAGCGAAACGTGTCATGACTAGGGTGTATTCCAAAAATATAAGAATCGCACAAGACGTCTCAAACCAGTCATGATTAAAACCATCCTAAGCCGATATGGATTTAATCTTTCAGTCCAAAACAAGTGTTGTCTAGATTGTAGCTGGCAAAACACTACCAGAAGTTCTCGAGAGATGGGAGATAACACATGACTCGATATCACGACCAAACTGACAGAATCTTCGTGCGGGGCGTCCAGGGCGCATACAACCTCCAACAAGAGTTGGAACGCCTCAGGTCTCAGCCCCGCGTACGAAAAGCAAAAGACTTGAAAATGGTTGATGGCCCACAGGCGTACTCACGGCACTACGTTGAACCGAAAGATGGGATCACACAAACCTTCCACCTGCACCTCGAAGAGTATAGCCCCGGCGGCAAATCCCAGAAACATGGGCACGTCAACGAGGCTGCGTTTTACATCTTAGATGGTCAGGGTTACGAGATCCACGACAATATCCGTTACGACTGGAGCGCAGGTGACGTAGCGATCGTCCACAACAACTGCGTCCACCAGCACTTCAATGCGAGCGAAACGGAGCCCGCGAGAGCACTCGTGATTAAGACCAAGCCGATGTATCTGTTCCTCAATATGCTGTTCCAGCAGACCGTCGAGGCGCGACACAAGGATCCGGTCCCAGGCCAAGAAGGGTTCGAAGCCCGTGAGGAAGAGATCGACTACAACCATCC
>CAJYBS010000385.1 GCA_913064795.1 uncultured Gammaproteobacteria bacterium | reverse complement strand
GACTGAACTCTGGCAGGGTCCTGTGTCCGTTACGGTTTCGGGGAAAACTCAGCATTTTCAATGCCGACGGAAAACCTGGAAACCCCATGACTCCGAGGCGCCCTATGTAGTTCTGCTGCTAGATCCGACCGAAGTCGCCGGTCACGCACAATTCTCAACCACCGAAAGCAGCTTCAGTGCGATTCGCCTGGTTACTCACGAATTCAGAAACATTCTCAGCGTGATCGGGGGACACAGCTCACTGCTGAGCGCGGAGCCGGGTCATCCCAATCACCACTCAATCGAGCAGTTGACTCAGTACAACCAACAAGCGATTGCGCTACTGGAGTCACTGAGTCTTCTCGGGCATTTGGACGATTCTCAGATCGCCGCATTTTCCCCGGTCCAACACATCAGGGAACTTGAGCCCGTACTACAACTTGCAATGCGCAAGCGTTTAACCTTATCAATTCAAGACCACATTGATACCTTCGAATGCCAGGGTCTCACCGCTCACTTTGATTTGGCACTCTTGCAGAGTGCGCAAGCCTGCCAATCGCTCCTGACCGATTCTGGCCACGTAAGAATAGAGGTGACGGTAGGTGACGGCTACATTGATTTTGTTCTGACCCTAACGAATATCGATGCGCACTTGGTTTCAAGCGCGTCGATTGATCCTAGAGGCGACAAGGCCACTCAAGAATCTGTTCGCGATCAATTCGAGCCACTGCATCGTTTGGCGGAGGAATATGAGAGCGAACTCCGAATCTCACTTGAGAAAGACAGATTGACCTTGGGTCTATCGCTGCCAGGACAACAACTCCCTATAAAGACAACCCTACGGTCAATGGCATCCGAGCGAGTGATCAAACAAGCCCTTTTAATCGAGGATGACCTCGGTGTCAGCGACCTTGTCTCGTTATTCCTCGGGAGTCTGGGCCTAGACGTCACGAGCTGTGCATCAGAGCAGGACGTCGTTGCCCTCTCAAACTATGACTTCGATATTATTGTTTCTGATGTCATGCTCACAGGCAGTAAAACTGGGCCCCATCTGGTTCGAGAAATTCGGCGCGATAACCCCGCAATCGCCTGCCTCTTCATTTCAGGCTACAAGCACGGCGCACTTTCCCAGGCAGATCTCGAGCACCCAAAAACCGACTTTTTGGCGAAGCCTTTTTCTAAGCAGGATTTCTCAGGCCGGGTCGAAGCATTGATGGCCTTAAGGGATCAGGATTAGAAACTTGCCTTTTTTGGAGCAAGTGATCCTTGCGGACGCCTTCACCCGACCCCAATGTTCATGACAAAAATGGCTTTCAAACAGCGATCTAGCCACGTTGACCGCTCAATTGATTTGACCTTTTCATCGCGCTAACGTGCGCTATCAAGTCGAAGGTGTTGCCGATATGTCTCAACCTAAACGCGCTGTTGTACTGCTACTCGATAGTCTCAATCGACACATGCTGGGATGTTATGGCGGGCGGGAGTTCACGACGCCGAACATTGACCGGCTAGCCGCACGATCCCAGCAGTTCACCAATCACTACACGGGTTCCCTACCGTGTATGCCTGCAAGACACGACATCCTCTGCGGCGCGCTTGATTTTCTGTGGAAGCCATGGGGGTCTATTGAGCTTTGGGAGCGGCCGTTGACCTATGAACTCAAGCGCAAGGGCGTTGTGACACAAATGATCACGGATCATCCGCATCTGTTTGAAACCGGCGGAGAGAACTATCACACCGACTTCTTTGCCTGGGATTATCTCCGCGGTCATGAAAGTGACCCTTGGCGCACTCGTCCGGACCCTTCTTGGCAAGGGACACCGGCCCTCCCTGCAGGCACAAAATATCCAGAAAAAGCATCGCCTTACGATCTTTCGCGCTCCTACTTCCGAGAAGAAGCCGATTTCCCCGGCCCTAAAACCATGCAAGCAACAGCGGATTGGCTAAACCAGCAAGGTCAGCACCACGAGGAGTTTTTATTGTTCGTCGATGAGTTCGACCCCCATGAACCTTTTGACTGTCCAGAACCCTGGGCCAGCCTCTATGAAAAAAATTGGTCAGGGGACCGCATTATTTGGCCCCCTTACACCAGCTCTGCCATCGCAAGTGGCACGCTGACCGAGGCCGAGGCCCGACATATCCGCAACAACTATGGCGCCAAATTATCAATGATTGACCACTGGCTCGGAAAAGTTCTTGATGCTCTAGACGCAGGCAACTTTTGGGATGACACCCTCGTTATCTTATGCACCGATCATGGCCATTACCTCGGTGAGAAGGATATCTTCGGTAAACCACGGGTCATCCAATACGAGACCATCGGCCACACGCCCCTACTCATCGCGCACCCAGAGTTGGCTCCAAAAGAGATTCATACCCTGACCACCAATGTCGATCTACATGCGACGCTATCAGACTTATTCGGCCTCGAGCATGAGCACGTCACCCACGGTCAATCGCTGCTTCCCATCATGGCTTCGCCAAAGACCCCTCATCGTGACTGGGCGGTTGGCGGCATCTTTGGGAACTGGGTTCAAATTCAGGATGGTCGCTACAAATATGCCAGGGCGCCGGTAGACGACAATTTTCCATTGTCCATGTGGTCTAACCGATGGTCGACCATGCCCGTCCCCTACTATCCGGGACTCAGACTGCCAAACCCGGATCAACGCGCTTATATCGACTTTATGCCCGGTTCAGATGTGCCGGTCCTCAGACAACCCTTTGAGCCCGGCGATATGATGCCTTTTTGGAGCCTCGGCGGCAGCGTAGATGACCACTATTTATTTGACCTGCAGGAGGATCCGGATGAGACCCAAAACTTAGTTGGCACGCCCTTGGAGGCAACAATGATCGCGCTCTTAGATGACGCGCTTGCAAGCCTCGAGGCGCCCAAGGAGCAAGCGCAGCGCTTGGGACTGCCGAGTGCCGGCGGCTGATAGGTACTAAAACTCATCCATTATTGCTGAAAATTAAGCCTGAGACCTGCCTGGGGCCAAGGCATAGAGACTAGCTTCCCTGTCGATGACAGCGTGACATACGCAGTTTTTAGGGCCTCACCACCAAACGCAATATTGGTGGTGAGGACATCAGGCATCGGGTGAAATTCTACCGCCGTACCGTCCGGAGCGTGG
>CAJYBS010000384.1 GCA_913064795.1 uncultured Gammaproteobacteria bacterium | reverse complement strand
GTGCGAGTCGACTCCGAGGACGTTGATCAAGTCGAGCGTGAACTGCCCCAGCTGAGTGCTCACAACCGGCTTGATGCGCCCTTCGCTGGGGTGCGTCTGAATTGGCGACTTCAGCCTAATGCCGAGGATCTCAAACTTGCGGCCCGGCGGCATGTGGTGATTCGGTTAAATCCAGAAGGTGAGCGATTGCAACCTGAAGGCTCGTAGCCTGACGGAACCGCGCAAGCGCTGCAAAAGGGGTAGGCCCCGTGGGTGGCGGTCGAGCAACAGCAGCTTCAAAAATAGAAGATCATCGCCCTTGCTTTGACAATGGCAACAAAGGTTCGAATCCAGGAAGACTCGAAAATCGGGTAAACTGCGAGCCCTTTTGAAGCAGTCGCTGGAGCAGCGCTATGCCATCAACTTATACGCTTTATGGCTCGTACGCATCCTATTACACGGCGAAAGTTCGAAGTTATCTCCGTAAAAAAGGAATTTCCTTTGTTGAACGGTTGCCGAGTGACCCCGTTTTTCGCAGTGAAGTACGGCCAACGTCGGGAACCCACCGGATCCCGCAGTTAACAACCCCAGAGGGGCTTGTCGTGCAGGACAGCATTGCGATTGTTGACTTTCTGGAGGCGCGGTTCCAGGCGCTGCCGGCATTACCAAGGACTCCGAAGCAGGGGGTATTCGTTCGCCTAATGGAGTTACTGGCCAGTGAGGGATTGGTGACATTGGCCTGGAAACATCGTTGGTTGTTCAATGAAAATCAGCCTTTTATTACATTGGACTTTGGTCGATCGTTTCGCCCTCAGGGTTCCGATGAGGAACTACGAAAGTATGGACAGCTGATTACCGATCGAATGACCAGCTATGGACTGCCAGAATCGACGGCTGAGGTTAGAGCTGAACTTGACGCGCAGTATCTGGCGCTGCTGGCTTTGTTCGAGGCGCACCTCGAGGCGCATCCCTATTTGTTAGGGGGCCAGCCCCCTCAGGCGGATTATTCTATCATGTGTGCAATGCACGCGCACCTTGGCCGAGACCCCGCTGGATTAAGATGTATGCAGGATCATGCACCTAGAACGTTTCGGTGGGTTGAGAATATGTTACTTCCCGAGGTTCAAGCACCAGAGTTCTTTGACGTTGAGATTGCACTGCTGGAGAATGATGCGCTTCCCGAAACAGCGATCAAAATACTTGAATTTTTGGCGCTGAACTTCGCTGGGCCCTTCGTTTTGGGTGCCAAAGCATTTAAGGCGACGATCCAAGCTAAGGGCCTCAGGGAGGGGTCGGTGATTGCACCAGATGAGGATCAACCGATGCTTGAGGCGGTTCAAATCGAAGACCGGGGACAAGACGTTGTACATCGAACAAGCGTTTACGCTGAGTGGGTCTCCCAGCGTAGCCGTATTTTTTTTCAACAGCTCGACGAACAAGAACAGTCCAGGGTCTTGGCTGCCCTGTCCTGCGATACGTTGGCACGCTTGCTCTCAGAGCCCGTGACCCACGCCTTAGAGCGGGTCGATCAGCGTTTTGTGATCCGCAGCGGCCCCTCCTAAAGGCCCTAGCGGATGCCTTCCCAGAGAGCGATCGCCGCGGCGTGGTCTGCCGAGACCAGAGAGGATTCGGTATCGAAATGCATAGCGATGCGGTCTGAGGCGCTGTAACTCGACCAGCCCGGTGAATCTCCTTGAATAAAATGAGTCCAGACCCGGTGCATCTCACCAGCGAGATCGTAAGGTAGGTCTCCGCGTCCAACAAAGGCCGCAACACCGGGCGCATCAAGCACGTTAAACATAAAGGGTATTTCGAGCGCGTGGGTCGACTTCAGATGCGGCGCACGTGATTCCCAATCGAATTGGTACAGAAACGTTTCGCTTCCGTTCGCTTCTCTGAGTTCAGCCAGTCGCACCGCGGGAATTTTAAAAGAGAAGTCGGTAGACAACTGGATGGCAATTTCGGTTACCGACATCTCAGGATAAATCAAACGATAGCTTTCATAGAGTGCTGCGTCGCCATATTGCTCACATTGGCGAATAACGGTTTCCGCTGACATCGTTTCCCAGATAAACAAAGAGGCTTCATCTTTGTTGGTGCCGATTAACATTGGAATGTCTTTGCCAACGCCAGACGCGATGGCGCCGAGCAGCGTTGTTGGGATGACCTCGTTGCCTTCAACGGGATAGAACGCCTGGACCCCGGGGGAGTGTCCCTCTTTGTGGTATTGGGCTGAGGCTTTATCCTGGGCGGCCAGAAGGGTCTCAACCGAGCAGTTCATCAGCGCATCGACCGAGCCACATTCAGAATGAGCCATCAGGAGTTCGGCGACCCGTCGGCCCTCGTCGGCTGTGAGGGTGTGGTGTCCTGCGCCGCTCTGGGGGATTGCACGATGAAACAATCCAGACGCGCGAGGAGATCCGACCAGAGAAGTCACAGAGAATCCGCCTGCGGATTCCCCGGCGATGGTCACTCTTCCGGGATCTCCCCCGAATTGATGAATGTTAGTTTGAACCCATTCCAAGGCCTTAATTTGATCGAGCAGACCATTGACGCCTGAAGTTTCAAAACCAGGTCCAAATTGCGATAAGTCAGTAAAGCCCAGGGCACCCAAACGATAATTGATGGTCACGACAACGATATCGCCGTGGGTTGCAAAATTGACGCCGTTATACCAGGGGATGGCGCCCTGGCCAGAGCGATAGGCGCCGCCATGAATCCAAACTAAGACGGGCCTTGGCGCTCCCTCGGTACTGGGGGTCATGACGTTGAGAGTCAAACAGTCTTCACTCCAGTTGACAGGGGCGCTGTCAGTCATGCCCCCGGAGGGAATCTGTGGTGCCGCTGGTCCAAATTGGGTGGCGTCTCTGATTCCGCTCCATGGGGCAATCTCAACCGCCGCTTTGAATCGCTTTGGACCAATCGGAGGCGCCGCATAGGGAATGCCAGAAAATAATAATGTTCCGTGCTTTGAGCGGCCTGCAATTAAGCCGCTGTGGGTCTCTACGATGTGTTGTGCGTTAGTTTGAGTCGTCATAATGTGCGGTCTCAGGCCGAATAAAAGAAGATGCGAAATTTTTTTTGAAGACTGATCTTCCCACTGAATCTTGCGAGGGTCAAAAGCGAAAAAGAGTACCAAGAGCAATTGATTT
>CAJYBS010000383.1 GCA_913064795.1 uncultured Gammaproteobacteria bacterium | reverse complement strand
CCCTCGGAATCCGTATCGGCGGGGCCTGCCAATTTAAAGTCAACCAGGATCCAACCATCAGCTGCATGCTGGAGCCGAGCGGAAGCAGGGGAGCGCTGATGGGTCCCCTCTGAGCCGGCCGCGAGCAAGGACTGCATTTGGGCCTTATCACTTGGATGGATTAATTCCTGAATGAGGTGGCCCGTTAGATCTCTCGAGGTCCAGCCGGTCAAGTACAAGATGTCCTCGCTGACATCGACCACTTGAAAATGATCGTTGATCCGCATCTGCACGCTAAGGGGGACAGCAGACCCGGTGGTATCTTTAGAAGTTTGGGTTTCTCGAATCATTCGGGTTTCCCTGAGCAAGACCATGAAGGAACTTGGGTGTTATTCAAGGGGCCTTAGCGTGTTGTCGTGTATTCAGCTTGCCCATGAACAGCATCAGGATAGCATAGACGATCGCTGCAAAAGCATAGGGAAGTACGGGGTTAACCTGGTAGAGCAGCCCCCCCAAAATTGGACCCGCGGTAAAACCCAGTGGACCGCAGCTGGATGCAATGCCTGCGACCGAGCCCTGTTCCTGTGTGCTCACGGCAAGGGATGCTCCTGCCATAAAAGCAGGTCCTGCGATTCCCATCGCGAAGCCTTGTAGTGCCATCGCGAAGGTCAGCATCCCGCGGGATTCGAATAGAGCCATCAGCGTGAACGAGATCATCAGCAGCGGGATTGAGAGCCGCAATAAGTCGAAGGGCTTTATCGTGAGCTTTTGAACAACGACTGCTTGCGCAAAAAGTGAGCATCCCGCTGAAAGCATCATCGCAATTCCCAGCACCTTGACAGTCTCGGCTGCGGTCAGGTTGAGGGCATCTTGAAATCGAAAGCCCATGGTCTGCTGCACGAGCGCAAACCCCATGAACATGAGGACCCCAACTAAAACGAAGGGTAGGATCCTGGAATCGAGATAACGCAGTTTGGGGCCCATGGATTTGGATTTTTCCCGTTTCATTGGAGACTGAGGCAAAAATTTCCAAACAAAGAGCCCATTGAAACAAGCCAGCACTGCGATGAGCCAAAGTGGCAGCAGTAAAGAAAATACCGCCAGACCGCTCAAGGCAGGTCCCAGTATTGCCCCTAGATTGTTGGCCGCGCCAGAGGCGCCCATGCCTTTGGTGCGATTTTCTGGTGTTGTAATATCCGCCATGTAGGCCGTTGCCGCCGGCATCGCGGCTGACATAACACTGGCATGACAGAGTCGGGCGACAATCAGGGCGGCAAAGAGTGTTGAGCCGGTGAGAGCGCCAGTAAGCCCTAGATTGAGCACCGAATTAAACAGCACAGTGCCCGCACTAAATCCAAACATTCCGATCATCATCACGGCTTTTCGGCCCAATCGGTCGCTGACTCGTCCCCAGATGGGTGAGGCGAGGAAGACAACCAGAGATGCCAGCCCGATAATGCTGGTGATTTGAAGTTCCGACAGATCCATCTCGCGACCAATTGGTGCCAGTAATGGAAAAAGTACAGAAAATCCCATGCCGACGATCACCAGGCTGGTCAGAAGCACCCGCTGCGCATAAGGGGGCGTCGCGGGGGCCTCCTCGTGTACCCCGGCGGCCTCGGTGTTATGATTCGGGTCCATGAAGGTCTATCCCACGGAAGTTGGCGGCATTATAGGTGAAGCCGACCCGAAAAAGATAACCGATGCTCGATGCCATAGCGGTCTAGACCGATTAGGCCGAAGGACAAGAGTTTGGCGCCTAAGCACCAGATCAATGACAACTTAGCCCCGGGTAGACTGCGTATCCGACGCAGTAATGAATCTTTGGGGGCATTAGCGCAAGGTTTAACAATCAATGATAAAAAATGAAAAATCCCGTCGCGGCTTTGATCCGTTGACCTATCGATTTCAGGATGAAGCTCCCAAGCAGGGTGCGGTAACGAAAGTTGCTGAAGGTGTTTACTGGGCCCGTCTGCCACTATGGGGGCGACTGAATCATATTAATGTTTGGCTGCTAGAGGATTATGAGGGTTGGACGGTGGTCGACACCGGTATTCATACCGATGAAGTCAAAGCTTGCTGGGAAACCTTGTTTGAGAAAGTCCTTGATAAGAAACCCATCACCCGGGTAATTGCCACCCATCTACATACCGACCATACGGGAAATGCCGGGTGGATCGCTAGACACTTCGATTGTCCCTTGTGGATGAGCCGAAGCGATTTTTATATGTGCAAGGTTATGGCATTTGATCAGCCCAAGGACGTCCCTGAAGATGCGATTCAATTCTACCGACAGGCAGGTTTTGATGCACAGCGATTGAACCGTTATCGAGAACGATTTGGGCAATTTGGCGCGAGTATTTCAGTCTTGCCCGCTGGCTATCAGCGCATCCAAGACGGTCAATATATTGATATTAACGGTCGCGAATGGCGTGCCCTGATTGGTAAGGGGCATGCGCCAGAGCACGTCTGTCTTTACTGCCCAGAGCTTAAAGTGTTGATTGCTGGTGATCAGGTTCTACCTAGAATCACTCCGAATGTCAGCGTTCAACCCTCCGAGCCAAACGCGAACCCCCTGCGAGAATGGATTCAGTCCTGTATCCATTTCAGGGAGGTGTTGCCGCCGAACTTACTGGTACTGCCGGCGCACCAAGATTTATTCGAGGGCGTGCATGAACGTCTGACAGCGTTGGTCGATTGGCACGAAGTGGCGCTCGAACACCTCTATGATCTTTGTGCGGAGCCTCGTCGTGCGGTCGATGTATTTCCCGCCATCTTTAAAAGTGAGATCACTGATATGAGCTTTTTTCCGGCCACCGGTGAGGCCATCGCGCACCTCCATTGTGCTCGTGAACGACGCATGCTGGTGTCGGAACCCGATGACGATGGAGTGCTTTGGTGGCGGCAGGCATGAGATGCAGTGAAAGCTGAGGTGCCGGGTTACTGGGGCGCTCATGGGTAAGATGAAGCGAAGTCGTTCTGCGCGGATCCTTGTCTCGATTGGGGTGCTTCTAGTGCTCCATGTCGTGTTCTTAGCCTATCCATTTGTTCGGTTGGGCGGGTGGTTGGAATGGTCAGGGCCTTGGGCCGTGGCACTCGGATGCGCGATTGTTTTCAGTCAGGGTCTTTGACGTTGGCGGCTGAGGCTGGGGGGAGG
>CAJYBS010000382.1 GCA_913064795.1 uncultured Gammaproteobacteria bacterium | reverse complement strand
TGCTATATCAAGTCAGTGGCAGAGTCGCGACAAATTTGGGATGCTGAGGATCCGCAGGCGCTTTTACATTGTTGGTCTCAGTACTTGGCTCAATCGCCCGGTTGGGACACGCGGCCTCGGTTTGGCTGGAGGCGGTAAATGCTAGGATGTAAGGTTCGGTTTGAACGATCCATTGATGCAAGGTTAAGCCTAAGATGTGTGCGATGGTTTTAGGCTGTTGATCGATTGGGAACGGATTGGATCATCACGCAGAATGCAGCGTTCGCGATCGAGTTAGGGCCGGTAGAAGGCGCGTTTAAACAGGGAGGGTTTCGTCTGTGGTGATGATTTGTGCTGGACTCAGCCTTACGTGGTGCTGGCTGCTCTACCGCGCTGTGGCGGCTGAGTATCGTTACTATAAAGCGGTGCAGACCCTGTTGCCCGAGGTATGGGCGTCTTTGGGCGAGCCCAAAGGCGTGAGGGTCCCTTGGGTTTTTGTCTTGCCCAAAACAACCCGGCTCCTAAGCGCAATTAAAGACGAGGTTGTGCTCGAGCTTGCGCAGCGGCATCATCGAACCGGTCGGCAGTTTTTACTGTTCGTCATAACAACGTTGGTCTTGGCCATTCTTGTGCTTAAGTCTGGTCTGATGTAGGCAAGGCTTAAGCGAAGATCCTTTTGACCAGCGGTCCCTAGAGATCAAGCAATGAATAAATTAACTAATGCATATAAGGGGTGGATTGTCCTTGGCCGGACACCGCTTAGGCATAATCAACTGGAGTACAAGAAGTGGCAGAAATAGTGCAAGGGTATTGTGATGAACGGTTTCTCGATGTGAAGTCGGTCTTGAGTTCAATGTTGTCCAGTGGCGAGGATCTTGGGTCTTCATTTTGTGCGACATGGCGGGGTGAAACTGTGGTCGATATTTGGGGTGGGCATCTTGATGTTGAGCAAACCCAGCCTTGGCAATCGGACACGATTGTCAATGTCTACTCGACAACAAAAACCATGTCTTTTATGTGCGCCTTGATCTTAGCGGACCAGACCCTTTTAGATTTTGACCAACGGGTGAGTCACTATTGGCCTGAGTTCGGAGCTGCGGGGAAACACGAGGTTCGTGTCTGGCACTTGATGAATCATGCCGCAGGGCTATCAGGCATGGATGTGGCTGTGAGTGAGGAGGATTTGTACGACTGGGGGAAAATGACGACGTTGCTTGCGGAGCAGGCGCCCTGGTGGGAACCAGGTTCGGCGTCGGGCTATCACGCGTTGACTCAAGGTTACCTCATTGGTGAAGTCGTGCGCAGAATCACAGCAAAAACCTTGGGTGAATTTTTTGCAGAAGCCGTCGCTGGCCCTGTAGGCGCTGACTTTTTTATTGGTGTGCCTGGTTCGGAATTTGCACGGGTCGGTGACTTGGTGCCACCACCCAATGATGGTGCGCTCAGTGGTCAAGGTGACAGCGATTCTATTGCCGTTAGAACGTTTAAGAGCCCAAGCACTTCGGCACTTGCCAGTCGCACCGATGCTTGGCGCCGAGCAGAAATACCAGCAGCCAATGGGCATGGTAACGCGCGAGCCGTGGCAAAAGTTCACACGGCGTTAGCCAACGAAGGGCTGGTCGACGGAAAAAGACTGTTGTCCTCTGAGACCTGTCGGTCGGTGATGCAAGCGCGAATTGAGGGCATGGATTTGGTGTTTGGTAACCCGATGGCCTTTGGATTAGGGTTTGGATTACCGCCAGGTTCTGAGGGTAAACGCAACCTTTGCTTTTGGGGCGGTTGGGGCGGCTCCCGGGCGATCATTGATCAGGACAATCAATTGAGCTTCTCCTATGTCATGAACAAAATGGCAGACGGGTTGCTTGGCGATGAGCGCGGGGTGAAGCTGGCGGGAGCGTTGTTTGGTAGTTTGGCAGGTCTCGGCAAGTCATGATTCGGCGGATTGGTTTAACCCAGTTTGGAGACCAAAATAATGGCCAGTGCTTGGGTATGAACCCTCTGAGAAGACGATGATGCACATTACACGCATGGCGGCGCCTCTCGGGGCGATTGTTGATAACCTTGATGTGCAACAAATAAGCGCTGAGCAGTTAGACCAAGTAAAGCGCCTTTTCTTGGAACATAAGGTTTTGGTGTTTCCAGGACAGCATCTGACCCCCGAGGCTCAGATGGCTTTTGCAGAACACTGGGGAGAACTGGTTCCCTTTCCCTATGGCGCATTGCCAAATTACCCCAACATCATTCCGCTCAAAAACAGAGGTAAATCAAAGGATGTTAATCAGCATTGGCATTCGGATATGACCTACAGCCCCACGCCGCCAAAGTTAACGATGCTCTACGCCCTCGAAGCGCCCGAGCTAGGCGGTGAGACAGCTTTTTCAAATCAAGTGCTGGCCTACCAAGCCTTGAGCCCGGGCCTCCAAGGTCTGGTTGACACCTTGTTGGCGCACCACTCAGCAAGGGATTTGGCTAGGCTTTATGGACAAGATCCTGATCAGGCACTGGAAGCGGTGCATCCGGTGGCCAGAACCCATGATGAAACGGGAGAAAAAGCGCTTTACGTGTGCGCGGCATTTACGAAGCGATTCGAGACTTGGGGCAGGGCGGACAGTAAAGCCTTGCTTGAGTACTTGTTCGAACACGCCGTACGTCCAGAATTTCAAGCCCGTCATCGTTGGCGCCCCGGGGATTTAGTGATGTGGGATAACCGATGCTTGTTGCATTATGCCGTTCACGATCACGAGGATGCACCCAGACTGCTTCATCGGCTTCAGGTGCGGGGCGTTGTACCGAGCTAGGGGCTCGGGGAAAGGGGGTTGTTTTGTGATCGACAGAATTGGTGCCGCGCTGTTTGTTTAATTCTCGCGGTAGCAGCGTCTTAAACGCTGGGTTTTTCCGCAGAACAATGGGTGAACTCAAAAGCTTTTCGCTTGAATAGTGATGATCGATCGACGCATTGTTCAGTAGCGGCGAGTTACGATACAAGCCTTTCTCGATAGGAGCCTCTCTCGATAGGAGCCTCTCTCGATAGCAGCCTCTCTCGCTAACAGCCGCTCTCGGTAACAGCCTTTCTCAATAGCAGCTGTTCTACTTGATGCCGCTCGCCCAACCGACCCCAAGCGTGAAAGCGATGAGGCTTACGGTTGCATCTAAATCCATCATTAGA
>CAJYBS010000381.1 GCA_913064795.1 uncultured Gammaproteobacteria bacterium | reverse complement strand
GACAGGGGTGGTATCCTTGGGGGCATTGTGGTACGAGCCCTTCTGAGAGATGGTGGCGGCGACCTGAGGTGAGGTTGATTTCCTTGGCCTCGCCCCTCAATCCAGAAGCGTTGAGTCGAAAACGAGCGGACTGAACACTGCCAAGGCCTTCGAAGAAATCTCCAGACGCGGATGCACCCTGCATGCACAAACTGTTGTCTAAAATAGTAACTTGATCGTTAAGGTCTATCGCGTTGTCGACCAGGTCGAGCTCAGCCTGCTCGGCCGTAATTTCAGTTTCACCCCGGGTAATTCGGACATCCCCTGCGAGAGATAAGGTTTTGCCAGGGATAACCTCCGCGCTCTTGGCCGTGACGAGGGTTTGTTGCTTGACTAAAATTGGGTGAGAGACGCCTATATTTTGGCACTGGTCGGCTTGCAGACCGAGCGTTGCTGTTTCGCTGGCAATAAGGTTTGGCGCGGCAATGAAGGTCAGCCAAATCGTGATCGACATTGAGCGGCATGGCCGTCGAAACATAGCGGTCGTCGTGTTTTCTCTAAAAGTAGAGAATAAGCCATAATGAGTTCGATCAACAACGCGGTGGATGCCCGAGTATGGATGTGAGATTACGTGCCCTCGGCGCTTGGGTCGCGGCCAGCATTGTAAAAAGCGACGAGCCGCTTCATCCAAGCACTTTTGCGCCAGTGTCTGATGATGCGAGCTTTAGGCGCTATTTTAGGTGCACAGCTGTATCAAAGCCGATGGTCTTTATGGATGCACCACCCGATAAAGAACCCCTTGGGCAGTTTCTATCCGTTACTGAGCAGCTTCGGAACGCGGCTCAGCCGGTACCCGAGATTTTTGCTTTCGATGAGACGCTGGGATTTTTAGCATTATCTGACTTCGGGGACGAAAAATTATTCGACGTATTGAGTGTCGGCTCGGCCAAGCCTCAGGACCTACTACCCCATCTTTTGCTGCAGCTTAACGCTCTAGCCCGTGTTGAAAGTGAATTGCCCGATTACTCAAAAGCAATGTTAACTGCAGAACTCGAGCTCTTTCCCGAATGGTATCTGCAACGTTTGTTGAACATCCAGCTTGATGATTCGTTTTGGTCGGTTTGGCGGCCGCTGTGTGCGTTTTTGATTGAATCCGCAGTCCGCCAGCCTCAAGTGTTTGTGCACCGTGACTTTCACAGCCGCAACATTATGATGCGACCGAAGGCGCGTCTAGGGTTGCTTGATTATCAAGATGCAGTCGTGGGGCCTTTAACCTATGACTTGGTGTCGCTGTTGAAAGATTGTTATTGGCGCTTTGATCGAGAGTTGGTGGTGTCGCAAGTTGCAGCGTATTTCGATGTTTGGCGCGCTCACCCTAATCTCCGGGGAATGGATCGATTAGGGTTTCTGAGCGCTTTCGACTTGATGGGCCTCCAGCGACATTTAAAGTGCGCAGGAATTTTTGCACGGCTTTCGTTGCGGGATGGAAAGGCTCGATACCTGGACGATATTCCCTTGGTCATGGACTATATTTTCGAGGTTTGCAGCGAGCAAGACGAGTGCTCAGAATTTTTTCAATGGCTCAAGGAGTATGTTGAACCTCTCATCAAGGCCGCCCCCGGGTGAAGGCGTTGTTGTTAGCAGCGGGTCGGGGTGAGCGTATGCGGCCACTCACTGACGATCGCCCCAAACCATTGCTGACTGTGGGCAGGGAATCATTGATCGAGCGTCATCTTAGAAAGCTGGAGGAGGCAGGCGTCCGCGATGTGGTCGTTAATCTTCATTATCGAGGAGATTTAATTCAGGAGGCCCTCGGCGACGGTCAGCGTTATGGCCTTAAGATCACCTACTCAATGGAACACGATCTATTAGAAACAGGCGGTGGAGCTAAGCAGGCGCTTGGGTATTTGGGTGAAGCGCCGTTTATTGTCGTAAGCAGCGATATTTTGGTGGACTTTGATTATCAGCGTTTGCTGGAGGTTGATGCAGTGAACAACCATTTGGTGCTGGTGAGGAACCCTGAGCATCACCCCCAGGGGGATTTTCGTCTAACGGCCTCTGGATGTGTGCGCCTTGGAAACGAAGCAACGTTCGCGGGTATCGGGGTCATTACGCCGGATTTGATACGCAATTGCCCGAAGGCCGCTTTCCCTCTGCGAGATGTCTTGTTTCCGGCCGCGAGCGAGGGAAGATTGACGGGAGAAATGCATCTGGGTTACTGGTCTGATGTCGGTACGCCCGAGCGTCTGGCGGCTGCGCAGGCCGATTACGAGTCTGGCCTGTGTCGTTGAACGGCCGCATCCTGTAAGCTTATCGGCTTTGGCGAAGACTAGGGAGTATGGCTGGTCGGGGCTGTTTTTTTTCAGTGATTTAAATCAATTCCAGGAGCGGCTTAAGCAGGTAAAACTCAGCAGGTAAAGCTAAGCAGGTGATACTTGGGCAGATAAAACCTAAGCAGGTCAACCTGATTAGAGCATCACAGAAAAAATCTGGATCATTCAAACTCGAATCAAAGGCAAACATGAAGCATAAAATTTCGGAAAGACCGACTTTTTATGGGCGCTGGATTAGCCGTCGGGTGCTATTACGGGAAGAGATCTTGCTGCTTTAGGAAACCGCCATAAAGGGTCGATGGGAGTGCGCAGAAGGGCTTTGATCGGGACCTCCGATTGCCCGAGGCCACCGGATTAGGCGCTCAAAAAAAGAAGGGTTGGGTTAAACTGCGTGCCTTGAATCTCGCGTTAACAGAATAAATATCGATTCATTAAATGATTAGTCAATAAATTTTTAGTAAGCGAGTGTACATCATGAAAGACTGCTGGATTGCGCCATCCATTTTGGCGGCTGACTTTGCACGATTGGGAGCAGAGGTTGAGGCTGTTCTTGATGCGGGCGCTGATATTATTCACTTCGATGTGATGGATAACCATTATGTACCTAACTTAACCATCGGGCCGATGGTTTGTCAGGCGATCAGAGACTATGGAATAAAAGCGCCAATCGATGTTCATCTGATGGTCGAGCCGGTTGATGCCATGATCGAAGAATTTATTAAGGTCGGAGCAAGCTACATCACGTTTCATCCGGAAGCTACAAAGCATATCGATCGGTCTCTGGAAATTATTCGATCTGCGGGTCTCAAGGCGGGCCTAGTCCTAAACGCAGCCACCCCAGTTTC
>CAJYBS010000380.1 GCA_913064795.1 uncultured Gammaproteobacteria bacterium | reverse complement strand
ATGTGGCTCAAGGAAGGTATCCAAAAGGTTTAGAGTCTCTGGGCCTTGCACGGCAATTAACGCCAACTCAGATCGCTCTAGGATCTCAACTTCGAACCCGCTACTACAAACTCGCATCCATGCGAGGTCCTTATCTCGGGTTCCGCAATTGACCACCAACCGATAACCCTGCGCCAACCGATAAACAATCAAATCATCCTTAACGCCACCAGTGGGATTGAGCATTGCCGAATACAAAGCCCGGCCGGGCGCCTTGAGCCGAGCCACATCATTGGCGAGCAACTTCTGAAGGTAAGGGGCACTGTCCCGGCCTTGCACGTCAACAACGCTCATGTGGGAAACATCAAACATGCCAACAGATTGTCGAACGGCATGATGCTCGTCCATCTGGGAACCGTAATGGAGGGGCATTTCCCAGCCACTGAAGTCCACCATTTTTCCGCCCGCGGCTAGATGATTGGGGGCAAGCCTTGTCTGTTTCATTACGACTTCTCTGACCGACCGGCACTTGAGACGAGTTTAACGGAGTTTAATTCAATGTGCCCCGCATTCGGGTCAGCTTGATCATCAGTTTTGTTCATCATCACAAATGAGGCATCTCAACCCTTACATGTGGCCGGAGGCGGCCAAGGTCAGCGCCTGCTTGAGCCGGGACTGAGAATCAAGCCAGCGTAACCCTATATTACGCGCCAGCCTAAGTGCGGGGGAGGGTGGGTCAAAGACCCGCTTGAGCAATTCCGTCGTTGCCATCATTCGAAGATTTAACGGTCTTCTCTGACCCTGGTAGACCTGGAGCGCTGCAGTGAGCCCTCGCTTTGAACCGAGCCGTGTTTTTTGAAGCGCCGCTGCCAGTGCTTTAACATCAGCAAATCCAAGATTGAGACCTTGACCGGCCAATGGATGGATGCTGTGCGCAGCATCACCGACTAAAACAGAAGCCTTGCCGACATACCGGTGGGCCTGTTGTTGCTGCAGCGGAAAGTGCGCCAAGGGGCCCACCGCTCGCACATGGCCCAGTGCACCCTCAGCATATTTCTCAATTTCGGCGCACAATGCGCTTGGGGACAGATTCAGGCGCTCATCATTCTTGGTCGAGGACCACACAATCACGTTTTGATCGGGCTCAGGCAGGGGCAAGAACGCCAAGGGGCCATCAGGTGTAAAACATTGTCGAGCGACCTGACCATGGGGACGACCGGTGGCGATGACACCGGCAATTGCAGTCTGATTATATTGCCAGCTCAGGGTTCGGATCCCAAGCAAGTCTCGGGTTTTCGAGCGTGCGCCATCGGCAGCAACCATCAACTCTGCGCTGATTGCCTCACCCGAAGTTAATCGAAGCGAAACCCCATCCGCTGCATCCTCAACATCTTGTATCCCGGTCTGCCATCGACACACCAACCTTCCTGCTTGAACCAGTGCTTTTACGACCTGATGCAGAGCCCAACGCAATCGATCATTCTCAATGATCAATCCCTCTGCGGGAAACCCCAGATCACCGCCGCCCTCTCCATCCCAAACGAGCATTTCCGAAAATGGGCTCAACCCAGCATCGCTGTAGTTTGATCGCCAGCCTAGCCGATCCAAAAATTGGATACTCGCTGGATTGATCGCGCTCACTCTGGGTGAGCCCGCATTCAGCAACTGATGATTAACGATCTCAGCGTGACCGATGGCTGGAGGTGCCTTAGGCTCAGCGCCCTGATCAAACAGCAACCCTCGCAACCCCATCTGCGAGAACTCAATAGCGCAAGCGAGCCCAACAAGGCCACCACCGGCGATGACATAGTCAAAGCGATCCATTACATACCCGTAAATCCGTCATCGAGCCGCTCACCGAAGACGCATCTTCGATCGTTGGGCCTCTGTGGCAACTGATAAAACCACCACACGGACATACTCAATGATTTCGAAATAGTCGTTTTCATTGGCTTCAGAATCAGGCACAGGGGCTAAACTTTGTCCGATCTGGCTCAGGTCTGAGCGCATTTCCTGAAAGTCTGGATCCATCAGCCAATCGTTCGAGCCCTGACTCGCCTGCAATTCCTCGAGAAATCCGTTACACCAACACGTAAGTTCTGAAAACCGATCGTCCATCGCCGTCTCGTCATCTGGCAAAAGTAGGGCTAGATCAAAATCCGCAAACTCCTCCAAACTCTCGATAGCCGTCCTGTAAAGACTCGATGCAACTTGATACAGCGACTCGCTGAGATGCGAAACTTGAAGCCAAGCCATCGCAACCTCCCGGGGCAGTGTCGCCTCAGAAGCGCCGCGGAGAGCCGCCCGGGCAACGACGAAACCATGAAACTCTCCAGGTCCGCAGTCACTTCCCAGCGCTATTAATTCACCCGCAATCTGTTGGTGGGTCATTTCCTCCATGGATATCGCAGATCCCTTTTCATTTCCGTACCTCATTGTATGATGATCACCGTGGTCAGGCGAGTTTTGTGCCTCGGGTGGGCCCTTTCATTGACCTTGGTCTGGGTCGACCTTTATATTACCGTCAGATAAAAGGAGCCACCTGTGAGCCTAGCCGATCTAGAATCCAAACTTGATGAACTCACCGAGCTCTGCGAGGCTCTGCTGTCCAAACAATCTCAACTGCAAGCTGATAACTTACGACTGAGCCAAGAGCGATCGGTTTTGCTCGAACGCAACGTCGCAGTCAAAGGCAAAGTCGAGGCCATGATCCTAAGACTCAAGTCCCTGGAGCAAGATTGAAATGACACAGCAAGAGACCATTACCGTCGCTATTTTTGACAAAGATTATCAAATCAGCTGTCCGGCCAATGAGGTTCAAGCACTACGGGACTCCGCTTTCTATTTGGACCAAAAAATGCGGGAAATTAAAAGCTCCGGCAGCGTTTTGGGTCTCGACCGCTTAGCCGTTATGGCAGCGCTGAACATCACCAACGACTTTCTTGCCGCTGACCGTGGCAATCAATCTGCCCAGGCCTCGCTCGAAGCCCAGAGTCATAGTCTCGAAGGAAGCACTTTGAAAGTTGATCAATTGATCGACGCACTCAAAGCAGCTGGCGCTTAAAATCACCGCGGAATCAACGTAGAGACCCCAGCCCGGTCCCTGCTATAATTTAAAAGACGCCCTGGAGTGTTAGCCAGTCGATATGTCCTCGACCCTTTATGCGAACGCTAGGAGG
>CAJYBS010000379.1 GCA_913064795.1 uncultured Gammaproteobacteria bacterium | reverse complement strand
TCTTGAAGTAAATCCTCAGAATCCTCAATACCCACCGACACGCGGATCAAATTATCTCGACTGCCCATCGCAGCTCGACGCTCGGCCCCGATCTCGTAAAAGATCGAATGGGCAACAGGCAATGCAAGAGTTCGAATATCACCAAGATGCGTTGCTTTCACCACGGTTTGCAAACGATTCAGCATCTCAAAACAATCCAGTCCATCAGCAAGCTCAAAACTAAGGATTGCACCGGGATACAGGAATTGCTCCCGGGCGCGCTCAAACTGAGGATGACCCGGTAGCCCCGGATAGTACACGGTCTCTATGGATTCATGCTCATCGAAAAACTTCGCCAACGCCGCCGCATTCGCACAGGCGCGATCAAGCCGAAGCGCAAGGGTGTCGCAGCCGGTTGAGAGTCGGTGGGCCGCATCAGCTGCCAAACTGGCACCGAAATCTCGTAAGCCTTTTTTCTTGATCTGACTGATCCCCCACATCGCCGCCGGTCCAGATCGATACTGATCATAAATATTCTCGAATTTAGACCAATCAAACTCACCCATTTCAGTAATACTACCGCCCAGGGCATTGCCATGGCCGCCAATATATTTTGTTAATGAATTGACAACCAATCCCGCGCCAACCCCTCTAGGCTTAAAAAGATAGGGGCTTGTCAGGGTGTTATCCACGACGTAAAGCAAACCCGCCTCCCGGCACACGACTCCAATTCCCTCAAGGTCTGCGATTTGTGTTCTGGGGTTCGCGATGGTTTCAACAAAGACCATCTTAGTCTCGGCTCGAACGACCCTGGCCACGTTCCCAGCGTCCGTCGCGTCAACAAAGCTGACATCAATTCCATGCGCGCTGAAGGATTCAAGCAGACTCGCTGAATTACCAAAGAGAAACTGCGATGCAATCAAGTGATCGCCGCGACGTAAAAGCGCGAAAATCAGTGTTCCGATCGCTGCCATACCTGTCCCAAAACCAATGGATGCTAGCCCGCCCTCCATGCGCGTCACTTTTTGCTCGAGTGCCTCGACCGTTGGGTTAACCTGCCGCCCATAGGTATACCCTTTTTCTTTGCCTTGGAAGACCCGAGCCAAAGTTTGCGCATCCTCATAGCCATAGGTCACGCCAGGATGAATAGGCTTAAGCAAATTTCCATGTTCCACACCAAATTCGCGATCTGAATGAACAAGGGTCGTTGTGAATCCCATCTATTTTCTCCAAAAAAAAACCCGCAACAAACGGCGGGGTTTAATGCTCTAGCCGTGTTTTTCATGCGCCCGCAAGCTACTATCAAATCGGCGCGGGAAGCAGTCTAAACCTTCGACCTTAATGAATCAAACCTGAGGGGATGAGCGCTCCCCCTGCAGCAAGTTTTATTTGAACTGCTATACTCTTGCAGACACTGAAACTGAAACAATCGTATGTCTTCTGAGCTCAACCAAGGCCTTTTGGATTTCTTAAAAGCTTCACCGACGCCCTATCACGCGACCCAGAACATCGCACAAAAATTAGCGACTGCTGGCTTTCAAACTCTGAATGAAGAAAATGCCTGGGATCTTGGTCAAGGATGCTATTTTGTAACCAGAGGCGCCTCTATTATCGCCCTGAACATTAATCCCAAAACACTGACAGATACAGGCCTAAAAATGGTCGGTGCCCACACCGACAGTCCGTGCCTCAAAGTCAAACCAAACCCCTTGATTGAGGAATCGAGTTATCAGCAGATCGGTGTTGAGGTCTACGGCGGTGTTCTGTTGAACCCTTGGTTCGATCGGGACCTCAGCCTTGCTGGAAAAGTGACCTATCTCAATCAAGCGGGCGAACTCAGAAGCACACTGGTTAATTTAGAATCTGCCGTCGCTATCATCCCGAGCTTGGCGATTCACCTCGACAGAGAGGCCAATACAAAACGGTCTATTAACGCTCAAACTGACCTGCCTCCCATTGTTGGCCAAAGCTTCGGGGACTTTGACGCTCTGCTAAAGCGAGGCATTGGGCAACAGCACCCCAATGCATTAGCTGATCAAATCCTCGCTTTTGACCTTAGCTTCTACGATGTCAATCCGCCTGCGTGCATCGGCATCAATCAGGAATTCATTGCCAGTGCCAGATTAGATAATTTGTTGTCGTGCTACCTGGCTGTTGAAGCCCTAATGGCAGCGAGCGCCGAAAACACCCTCGTCGTGCTAAACGATCATGAAGAAGTCGGTAGCGCATCAGCGGCCGGTGCCGACGGCTCATTTTTAACCGATGTCCTTGAACGATTGTTCGATCGATCTGAGACAAGAATTAGAACCCTTGCTTCGTCAATGCTGATATCAACCGACAATGCCCACGGCGTGCATCCGAATTTTACTTCCAAGCATGATCCATTGCATGGGCCGTTGCTCAATCAAGGCCCGGTGATCAAAGTGAACGCCAACCAGCGTTATGCCACCGATGGCGACACCCACGGGTTCTTCAAAGCGTTGTGTCAAACTCAGAACATCCCGCATCAGGTTTTTGTGACTCGCTCAGACATGGGCTGCGGCAGCACAATAGGACCGATAACCGCCAGTAAACTCGGGGTAAAAACCCTCGATGTCGGTTTACCGACCTTTGGCATGCATTCGATCCGGGAAGTGGCAGGGGCCGCGGATTCCGCTTATTTGAAAAAAGCCCTGACTGCTTTTTTCAAGTTTGACGGTGGAATCCAAGTTCAGATAGAGCACTAACCCAAATCCAGTCCAACCGCCTTAGCCTGATCCTTCATTCGCTCAGTCAGATGCTGCAGCAACGGGTCAAAAGGATGCTCTGCACTCAGCTCCAGCGTCCGTGCATACAATTTTTCGAGTCGGCCTCCACTCATCCAACGATGCTGGAGAAACTGCTGCCACCTTTGGCGCTGATCCAGGGACAGCGCTTCTGGATAATGCCGGGCCTTATAGTTGAAATAAAGATCGTTCAAGCGCTGATCGTCAAAAATATCAATCCCACCGGCCACCCCGGCTTCATCACGAACCTGCTCAAATCGACTCCGGTCCGCATCTGAGATGAAACCGCCAGAGTACAGCTGGTACTCCGCATCTTTTAAAGGCGCCTGAGACTTCGACGCGTACAACTCGAGCAATACGCTGTGCAGCGGCGCACAACTTTGTATTTTTTTAATCCGATCAGTCAACTGAAAC
>CAJYBS010000378.1 GCA_913064795.1 uncultured Gammaproteobacteria bacterium | reverse complement strand
TCCCAATAACGCCTCGGCCTCCTCGAAGTTTCCAGAAGACAAGCAGGCACGGATACGGATGCTGCTGATTCGCTCGGCACCGTGGGTAATCGTGTAAAAGTTGGCAACGTCGAACCCCGCCGAAGCACCTGCCGACTCAAGGGCAGCGTAATCTCCGGTGCGATCTGCACCAAATCGAAAGTCATCTCCAACAAACAGTGCCCGGACTTTGAGGTCCTCGGTCAACATCGCAATGAATTCTGCGACTGAGAGACTTCGAGTCGCGTTATCAAAAGGTAAGCACAATAGACGATCGAGCCCAGCCGCTTTGAGTTGTTCAACTTTTTCTCGAAATCGTGTCAGACGCGCGGGCGCCTTGAACGTCTCGAAAAACTCTTTCGGCTGCGGCTCAAAGCAAATCAGCAGCGAGGGACAATCAAGTCGCCTAGCCGCTTCATGCACTCGACGTAAAATCGCCTGATGCCCCAAGTGAACGCCGTCAAAATTTCCAATGGTCACGACACAGCCGTGATCCTGCTTTTGAATATTGTGGCGACCTCTGATAACTCGCATTAAATCTGATCCCTGAAGTCGCTCACTCGGAGACCGAGCAGCCACAGTGTGATTAGGTATAGCGTCGATCCCACGGCGCATAGCCCAAAAAGGGCCAAGATTTGATCCTCTAAGGCATAGCTGAGCCACTGATCCAAACTCGGCACGATCATTAGCAACAATCCTTGCATCAGCACCAATGCGAGGCCAATTCTAACGATAAATTTTAGCCATTGCGCGCCAGGGCGGTAAATCGAGCTCATGCTCAGCGCGCGCCATAATAGAAAAGCATTCACAAACGCCGAGATTGAGGTTGCCAGCGCCAACCCGATATGACCCAAAAATCCAATCAAAACTAGGTTGAACACCATATTCGTGACCAGAGCGATGATTCCGATCTTGACGGGTGTTTTCATGTCTTGGCGAGCAAAGAATCCAGGCGCGAGCACCTTAACCATCATATGCGCAGTTAATCCTGCCGCGTAGGCTTTGAGGCTAAGCCCAGCCATGACCAAGTCAAACTGCGTCATCGCGCCATGGTAAAAAATTGTTGCAATCAAGACATCAGCAAGGATTACCAGCGCAATCGAGGCTGGCAGCCCAAAGAGCAGGACCAGGCGAATTGCCCAATCCAGCTTGGCCGCGAACCGATCTTCATCTGATTTGGCGTAGTCAGCGGAGAGCGCGGGTAAAATGACCGTCGCAATGGCAATTCCAAACAAAGCCAAGGGCAGTTCGAGCAAACGATCGCTATAATACAGCCAGGAAATGCTGCCCTTTTGTAGAAACGTTGCCAGAACCGTATCGAGCAATAAATTAATTTGACTGACTGAGACCCCTAACAGTGCGGGCAACATCAATACCCCAACCCGCTTAACCCCCGGATGAGAGAAGTTCAGTTTGGGCCTAGGGACCAGGCCGATTTGAGCCAGTGCTGGCCACTGGAATAGCAGCTGCAACCATCCCGCAATGAACACGCCCCAAGCTAAGGCGTAAACCGGCAGATCAAAGTATGGGCGAAGCCAAACGGCACTCGCAATCAAGCTGACATTCAGTAACACCGGTGTGAAACTAGGAACCGCGAATCGACCAAAGGTGTTAAGGATCGACCCGGCAAAGGCAGTCAATGAAATTAAGCCCAAGTAAGGAAACGTGATCTGCAAGAGGGCGCCGGCGAGCGCCAGTTGCGCATTGTCCTCACGGACAACATAGCCGAATGCAAACAAAGTGATCACCGCGCCCGAAAACACCACCCCAAGGAGCACGAAAATCGTCAAAACCAGTCCCAAGGCCCCGGCTAAATGATCGATTAAATCTTTGAGCGCGCTCGTGTCTTGACGGGTCTTGTATTCTGATAACACCGGAACGAAAGCTTGAGAAAACGCGCCCTCGGCAAACAGGCGGCGGAAGAAATTGGGGATTTTAAACGCTAGGAAAAAAGCATCCGCACTCGCCGAAGCACCAAAAAAGTAAGCGACGACAACATCTCTGACAAGCCCCAGAACTCGAGACAAAAAGGTCATTGCCGAAACCACGATCCCGGATCGCAACAATTTGTGACGGATTGTCGTCGGATCAGTCTCCATTACTCTGCAGCCTCTCCAGCCCGTTGCTATCTTAAACCACCCTCAACATTTCCGGGGAACGAGGAAGGCTAAATCGGTGTTTGACAAAAAGCACCCAACTCTGCATAGTACGCCGCTCATTTTCCGACCATTTTCAGGATCTTTTACCTTGGCCAATACAGCACAATCAAAAAAACGCGCAAAACAGTCAGAAAAACGTCGCCGACATAACGCCAGCCAGCGTTCAGCGATGAGAACCGCCATTAAAAAGACAATAACGGCGATTCAGGGCGGCGACCAAGCGACGGCCAAAGCCGCTTACGATGCTGCCGCACCCGCTCTTGACCGCGCAGTTTCTCAAGGCATTATCCACAAAAACAAAGCGGCCCGACATAAATCGAGGTTGAATACAAAAGTAAAGGCGTTGCAGGCCTAAATCATCAACAGATCATCTCGGTGGATGACTTCTTCATCCACCAGGTATCCCAGTTCCGTTTCAATATCCTGACTGTTTTTGCCCTTAATTCTTTTCATCTCGGCGCTGCTGTAATTCGTAAGGCCTCGAGCGATCTCCTTCCCCTCAACATCTTGGCACGAGACCAACGCGCCTTGACTGAAGGTACCCTCAACCGTCGAGATACCGACCGCCAACAAACTTTTTCCTTGGTGCAAGAGCGCGCGCACGGCACCCTGATCCAGCGAGAACCTGCCGAGTACCGGTAGAGAGGCCAACCACTGCTTTCGTGCACCCAACGCCGGCCGATCGGCCTCAACCCGAGTTCCAACGGAATCTCCGAGATAGAGGCTCAACAAAACGCCCTCCTCGGTGCCGCTGCAGATAATCGTTTCTGAACCGCTTCTTGACGCGATTCTTGCCGCCTGGACCTTACTGATCATACCACCACGACCTAGCGCGCCGCCGTCACCCGCGACGATATCGAGGAGCGGATCGAAGGCGTCAACCTCACCAATCAGTTTGGCATCGGCTGAAATTCTAGGGTTTTGATCAAAAATACCGGCTTGGTCGGTCATAATCACCTATCGCTTGGCATCTCTCAGGTTCGCGACTAAAG
>CAJYBS010000377.1 GCA_913064795.1 uncultured Gammaproteobacteria bacterium | reverse complement strand
GGTTGTATTCGCACTGACTCCCCTGGTGCTATGCGTGAGCAAACGGTGTTTGATCGGGCTTAGAAGGGCATCTTTTTGTTGATCGGCCAGTGCTGTCAGTTGTCCTTCGGGTTCGATATGATCCTAGGCAGCTTTATTTCATGAAAGACCGAGACTAAGGATTCATTATGGCTGCCCCATTCCCTAATCATCCGCAACTCAGGGGTAATTATGCGCCGATCAATTTTGAGGCGCAGATTCAGGACCTGGTCGTTGAAGGGTCAGTGCCGAGCGGATTGTCGGGTTCTCTCTACCGGAATGGGCCAAACCCAAAATACGCGCCGACGGGACCCTATCATTGGTTTGGCGGCGACGGCATGGTGCACGCCTTTCATTTCAATGAGGGCCGCGTAGATTACCTCAATCGTTGGATCAGGACCCCAAAACACGTCGCAGAATTGGCTGAGGGTCGCAGTATGCCTCGGGTCCGAAAACCTGATGCGAACACGGGCAAGGTTGCGGCTGATCATCAGAACGGCCTCGCTAACACCCATATCATCTGGCACGGTGACCAGCTGCTGGCGTTGGATGAAGGCAGTCATCCATTTGAACTTGCGCCCATGACTCTGGAGTCTCGGGGTTATTCTGAGCAGGGACGTCAATTATCGGGGGCGATGACTGCCCACCCAAAAATTGATCCTGCGACCGGTGAACTGCATGGGTTTGGCTACATGACGGGTTATGCCGGTAGTTCTACCCTGTCTTATCACGTCGTTGACCCGTCAGGCAGTGTGGTCAGGTCGGACACATTCGAGGCACCTTATCCCGCGATGGTGCATGATTTTGTGATCACAAATGACTATGTGTTGTTCCCGATATTTCCCTTGACGTTTGATATGGATAGGGCTTCAAAAATTGGATCCCCTTTCGCCTTTGATGCAAGCCAAGGCACCCACATTGGTGTGCTTGAGCGGGGCGCCCCAGTGTCTGATATTCGCTGGATCGAAGGCCCACTATGTTTCGTGTTTCACTATCAAAATGCTTGGAACGAGGGGGAGCACATTTGGGTGGACACAATCGAGTTTGCGGTCGCGCCCAATTTTCCGCTGGTCGATGGTACATTGCCCTCCTATGCGGATGCCCAGGGAAAATTGGTTCGCTGGCACATCAATATGAAAACCGGTGAGGTTAGACAGGAGTCTGTACTGGATGTGGCCTCGGAGTTTCCGCGTATAGATGAACGCTTTACAGCCAGTCGTTATCGTCATGGGTATATTGCCGCCGCTTCAACACGGCAGCGCGGTGATGGTGGGCTCTTTCACGAGATTACCCATGTCGATATGGATTCTGGAAAGGTCAAAACTTGGGACGCTGGAGTCGGCAATGGTGTTTCGGAACCAGTGTTCGTACCAGAATCCGCCGGTTCGGCCGAGGGAGAAGGCTGGTTGCTGGCGACGGTTTACAAGCAAGCCACCATGAATTCAGAGTTGGTCGTGTTAAACGCGGCGGCTGTGGACGACGGTCCGGTTGCCTCGGTTCGGCTCGATCATCGCGTTCCGTTTGGTTTTCATGGCAGCTGGCGTGCAAATTAACAGTCCAAACCGGCAAAACCACACAACCTCGGTTCAGTCCAAGTCCTGACTGAAGGCTAAGCGCTGAGCGCTATTGCGCGGGAAGGGGCGGCGCCTGGATCGAAGACGGCTCGGCAAACAAGGCTTGATAAAGCCTAAGGTTGTACTCAGCTCCCGAAAGACCTGTATGAAGCAGTGGATTACTAGTTTCTGCATCGATACCCAATTCTTCGGAGAGGACAGCGCCGGTTAAGCTTCGATGTTTTTGGCCCCAGGCCATCGAAGGGAGGTCTAAGACGAAGTAATGGAAAAGCTTCCGCCATGTTTCGTTTTGGGACCTGAATAAATGATCGATGAAGGAAATATCAAACCACGCGTTATAACCCACCATCAGTAGCTCTTTTTCGCCGGATACTCGTTCTGTGAATGCCAGCATCTGGCGCACTGCGGCGGCCTCGCTCACAAAGCCGCGCTCCTGCCATAAGCGAACCGAAAAGCCGTTAACAGCGGCAGCGCCTGGCTCAGTGCGCTCGGGGTGTGCGGGCATAATGCGCAAAAACAATTTTTCAATGGGTACGCCGTCGAGGTCGGTGATGATCATGCCAACGTCAATCATTTCATGAAACCCAGGTTGCAACCCCGTCGTCTCGACATCAACGAACGCGAGCAACCAGTCCTTATTGTTAATTTCGGATGGGGCATTTGTTTCTGCCCCGCCCGTGTGCGGCAGGTTCAGCATCAGCGCTGAAAGTAGGAGCAAGGGCAGCTTGGTCATAAGGGGTTCGCCTGTTGTCGGTTCAAAGGTTGAAGGTTCAAAATTTGAAGGTTCAGAGTTTTATGGATTGAAGATAGACTGCTGAGCACTTTTTCCACGGTCATGCTGAAGGCGTTTTAAGTCTCGCTGATTCCATTACGACTGTGGATTACGCCATTGCAGAATGCAGTTGGGGTTGGGCTCCTAAGTTGCTTTAAATTGGATTCCTCTGTGATGTTAAGGATCAAGATGTTTGCCTAAATATACGCCTCATTCAGTTCGCCCACCGCACGGTGGCCCATCATCATGGCTTCCAAAGCATCCGCCGCCGGCGCAGAGTCGGCATTGGCGATGGTAATCCGACCAAATGGTTGTCTGCCGATTTCGGCAGTACCCGCCGGTCCAGCAACGGTGTACCCGTGAGCCCAACGATTCACGGTGATGCTGGCGACGTCCCGGTCGAACTGAAAGTGTTCTGAGGGGAGCATTCCACTCAAATGACTGCGAATGTCATCCTCGTAGTCTGAAAACTGACGGGCCAGCATTTGTTGCCTGGCCTCCCGATATTGCTCGTCTCTGGGCTTACCTGGCACTTCGCTGTAGGGGCAGCTAATCATTTGAAGAATGCAGGGCGAATCAGCTGATGGGGTGTAACGATAGTTACCCAGGCTGACGGGGAAATCCATAAAGACCGCCTGATGCGAGTTGCCTGGGCACATGGCAAAGCCAATCCCCTCAGCTTTTAGGGCGCGCCAATTGCGTAATCCCACAGTCGTATAAATCAGCGGGCTTTTCAGCTGTTGACCCAGGGCCTGGGCCTGAGATTCAGGCAAGCCGCTTACGATGTGCGGGATCAACATATTGTAGCAAGACATGATGACGTGCTCGTACG
>CAJYBS010000376.1 GCA_913064795.1 uncultured Gammaproteobacteria bacterium | reverse complement strand
GAGCGACGTCACAAAATATTGTTATCGGTGGTCTTTTCGGCGCGGCCCCACCCTTGTTCGGTTGGACTGCGGTGACAAACAGCATCGACGGGGGCGGTTTACTGTTGGTGCTCATTATTTTCGCTTGGACCCCGCCACATTTTTGGGCATTGGCCATTGATCGATTGAGCGATTATCAAAAAGTTGATATCCCGATGTTGCCGATTACGCACGGGGTAGCCTATACGAAACTGCACATTGTGCTTTATACAATTATTTTGATCGTTGTGTCTGTATTACCCTACGTCACCGGGATGAGTAACCTTTTGTATTTGATTTCTGCCTTGGCCCTGGGCGCAGGATTTTTATATTGGTCTTTAGTCCTGTTGTTCGATAAAAACCCCAATGCAGCGCTGGAGACATTTAAGTATTCCATTGTTTATTTGGCGGCGTTGTTTGGCGGTTTGCTGCTTGATCACTATTTGATGCCAATCAATTATGCATAGCGAAGCGCAACAGGCGGGTATACGAAAGACACTGACCTTCCTTTTAGGGGCGATTGCTCTGATGGTGGGATTGATCGTTTCTAACTATCTCCACCGTGATACCACTTTGAGTCGTGAATCCGCCGCAAAGCTTGGATTTATTCGTTTTGAGCAACCTCGATCGGTGAACTTACCGATTTTGTCTTTTCAGGACGGATCGCCGGTTTCGAAGACGGCCTTTGTCGGTGGTTGGGATTTCCTCTACTTTGGTTTTACCGCGTGTCCGGATATTTGCCCGACAACCCTCGCAGTGATGAACAAAGCTTTGCTCGAAGACACCAAAAAAAATCCGCGCATTCACTTAGTCACGGTCGATCCCGAAAGAGACACCCCAGAGCAGCTTCGGAACTATCTCGCTGGATTTAACAGTGATTTCTTAGGCATAACGGGCGCCCACGAAGATATTGCGTCCTTTGCTACCCAAGTGAATGTCGCCTTCGGTAAGATTCCCGGCTCGGAAAAAGGCAGTTACACGATGGACCATACAGGATCAATTGTGGTGATGGACCCCGAGGGAAACTACGCTGGATTTATCAAGGCCCCACACCAGCCAGCACAGCTACGGGAGATTATGGGGGGTCTTTAATTGGGGCTCAAGGCACTCAGTTGTCGCAGTCGGGTAATTTGATCAAAAGGATCCTTTCGGAAACGGTTCCCATCAAAGGTTTCCAGCCGTGTTAGGGCAAAACGGGCTGAGGCAATCATTCGCAGGGCTGGCAGCTGCGAGCGCTCCTCAGGTTCGAGGGGTCGGAAGTTCTCATAACCTTGGATCATCGCCGCGCTGTGTTCAGTGAGCATGCGATGCTGAGCGTCGAAGCACCAGTCATTGAGTGCAATGGCTAAGTCCATCAGCCAAAGGTCTTCGCTGAGATGGAAGAAATCGAGCATACCCACCAGTGAATCGTCCTGAAATAAAACGTTGTCTTTAAACAGGTCGCCGTGAATTAAGCCACGAGGAAGACCACTGATGCTGAGAGATTCATAATGCTCTATGGCATGACTGAGGATCTGTGCTTCAGATTTGCTCAAGTGGGATTGTGTCATCTGGAAACTTTCTGTCATCCAGTGACTGTCGAATAAAATCGGCTGGGTGTTTGAAATGGCGGTAGCGACGCTATGTAGCCTCCCCATTTGGGTGCCGATTTGATGGCAGTGAGAGGGTTGCACTGTCTCGAGATGCTGTCCTGGAAGGCACTCCATGAAGAGAGTGGGTCTGCCTGCGAGCTCTGGATTGACCCCATCTTTAGAATGAACCCGAGGCTTGGGAATGGGTAACCCATAGTGCGATAAATGCTTCATGACCTCGATCACCCAAGGCACCCGGGAGGTGTTCTCCCCTTCAACCAAGGTCAAGATGGAATAAAATTCATGGTCAAATCGTTGGGTCGTCACCCGGTAATTACTGTTTTCAATACCTGTGGTGATGGGTTCAAAGTGGAGAAGTTCACCTAGGTCGAAGTGCGTCAGGTAGTCTTTAATCTCGGTTTCTGATAGTTGAGTATAAACGCCCATAAGCTACCACTCGATTAAAGTCCATTGCGGGAACAAATGCCGTTTTTCCGAGAGATCCGTGAAGTGGGGTTGACCATCGGCAGGGACAAGGTAGTAGGGACGGCCAACCTTGGGAATAACTTTAATCATCATCAAGAGACCGTTTTGACGGTACTCAAAAATTCGTCCGTTATCATCATCTGCAATAATGGTGACGGTCTCCTCCGTATCGTCGATATCTGCAGACCCAGCGAGTCCGATTTGCGAATAAGCTGGGAGCAGCAGTAGGAAGAAGATTAAAATCGTGCGAATGTTCACAGTATGTTTTTCAGAATCGTTAGAGTGGTTTAGTTATGTCCGATAAGTTTAGTCTAATTTTAGTCGACGGTTCATCCTATCTCTTTAGGGCCTTTCATGCGCTGCCGCCGCTTATGACGAAAAAGGGTCAGCCGACTGGTGCCATAAAAGGCGTGGTTAGCATGATTCGTAGGCTGCAGGCTGATTTTCCTGAATCAGATATCGCGGTTGTTTTTGACGCCAAAGGCAAGACGTTTAGAAACGACCTATATCCTGAGTACAAGGCGAACCGTCCGCCGATGCCGGATGATCTTCGAGTGCAAATCGAACCCATTCATAGAATTATTCAACAAATGGGATTACCGCTGATTGTTGAGGCTGGCGTTGAAGCTGACGATGTGATCGGTACCCTCGCGACCCAAGCAGCGATCGCGGGTGAGCGAGTCTTGATTTCAACAGGCGATAAAGACATGGCGCAGTTAGTCAGTGCCAATGTCACTTTGATGAATACGATGACCGACACATTTATGGATGAAGCGGGCGTCGTTGATAAATTTGGTGTTCGCCCGGACCAGATCATTGATTATTTGGCGCTTGTGGGCGATTCGGTCGATAACATTCCAGGTGTTCAAAAGTGTGGGCCCAAGACCGCGGTGAAGTGGTTATCAAACTATGGATCGCTGGATGGTGTGATGGCTCACGCCAGTGAAATATCGGGAAAGGTTGGAGAGAATCTCAAGGAAGCGTTATCTCATTTGCCGCTGTCCTATGATTTAGCCACGATTCGTATTGCACTTTCACTACCCGTCACAATTGCTGGGCTGAAGCCAACCGATCCTGATCTCGATGGCTTGCGAGCCTCTTTTGAAGAATTTGAACTGAGAACTT
>CAJYBS010000375.1 GCA_913064795.1 uncultured Gammaproteobacteria bacterium | reverse complement strand
CGCCCATCAAGCGCCACGCATTGAACGACAGGGCTGCTTCGAAAACAAGCACAGGGAGAAAAAGAGAAAGAATAATTTCTGAGGATAACATCAGCGATGTTGCAATACTGATCTAGTTCTGAAGAGAGTCGGCCCCATCTATGACGAAAATTTGGCCCATTGCGCCTATTAAAAGATCCAATTAAAAGACCCAATTAAAAGACCCAATCCGGCAAGAATGACAGCGTAGGGCACCTTGATTGCTTGAGATAAGGGCACAATAACCCTGCCGTTGCCAGCAGTCCTGAGATGACATCAACCAACATCCAGACTTCCAATTAGAACGCCTTAAAGTCATACCTCAGGGCTTATATCAATACATCCGTCAATTCACCGATCCATCCTCCATCCATCAATCACACGCTTCACGAAAGACTGGTGCGCAAAACGGGTTCCGTCATAAAAATAAGTCCCCGAGCGCGGTCATGTAAATCACACGCCGCATATAGTTCCTGGAACACTGATTCCCGATGACTTTCGTCCGCCATAATAGTGACAATCGCTGATTCGCCGAATTCTCCAAATTGGCGGTCGTCAAAGAGATCATTGGATCGCCCCGTTTCTATAAAAATAGCAGCGACCCCCTCGGTATTTTGCATCGCATCAAGCACCGCTTGACCACAGTCTTTATGGACCAACGCTCCGATTTCAACTTGCATCACGATCCCCTAGCTGGCGGCGTTTAAAATTGTGGCTGGGACATAGGTCGCAACACGATCGAGCCTGACCATGTACATAATGCCCATCCCCGGAGTATCTAGCTTGCCCGCTAGATACATCGCCTCAAAGACTAAATTGGACTGCTCTTCAGAAACGATGATCCGAATCACTTCCTTCTGCTCATCAACGGTTACACCCAGAAGGCCCATACGTTCGCGAATACCGGTTCCACGCGCGTAACTGATCGTCGCGCCCTGCGCCCCAATATTTTTTGCTGCCAACAGCACGTCGTCTGCTAAATCCTTTTGAAGCACACAAGTAATCAGAAATGCATCGGATAAATAAGTAATGCTACGTTCGTTCATATCAACGCCTCCGTTACGTTTGATGGTTCCACCGACTGTCTCTTATTCAAAAACTGAATCGTCAATCCCATAGTGAGTACCGCAAGAATTGGGCAAATGCTTGCCAATGACAAAATACCAAAGCCTTCCACCGCCGAGACCGCCGAGCCAAGCCCGAGTCCCATTGCCAACACTAGGGGTACCGTAACTGGACCTGTGGTGACACCTGCGCTATCCCAGGCAACATTCACAAACTCTTCGGTTGACAAATAGGTCAAGACAACACCGAGTAAGTAAAGCGGAATCAGCACGGTCGCCAGATCGAACCCAAGGACCAGTTTCGCGATTCCCAAGGAAATACCCACCGCTACACCACTGGCAACGCTGTACATCAACATCGATTTCTTAAAAGCACCATTAGTCAGAGTTTGTACCGTCAGCCCAAGAGCGTTGAGGGCGGGCTCGGCCAGTGTTGCCCCAAAACCAAGTAAAAATGCGAATGCAATCACAATGATGATGCCAACCAATTCAGGATAGATCGGCGAGAATTGACTGACCGGTAGCTCCATGAAGGCTGCAGGTAATACACCTCCAGTTTGGGCACCAATCGCCCCCAGACCGTAGGTTAAGCCAACGTTAAAGATACACATACCAACAATCGAAAGCGTCAGGCCATAGAGCGTTACCATGCGATTCGGGAGTTTGGATTTCAAAATCACAAACAACACAAACATCAAAAACAGCACTAACGGTAAAATGGCCCTGACCCCAGTCACGATTTCAATCAAGGGTGTTTGGTCCCAGACGGTAGCGGTTGCAGCAACCCCACCCGTCGACACGGCCGCCGCCGCTCTAATTTCATCCGGCGTGACCGTGAAAGAAAGGAAAATAGCGAGAATCAGTACCGCCAAAATTGGAAAAAGTGAGGCCATCGTCACAACACCAAAACCAGATAAAGAGGACTCCCCCTTGCCTGCGGCATTGGCAATACCGATACCCAAGGAAAGTACCAAAGGCACCGTAACAGGGCCGGTGGTCACCGCGCCGCAATCCCAAGCAAGCCCTAGAATTGATCGAAGATCAGGGTCGAGCCACGCATAACCCGTTAACGCCATGACAGGGACCAGCGCACTGTAAATCATTGGTTTGAGTGACCAACCTCGCACAAACCGAACCGTCCCTAAGATGGCGGCGAGACCGACCCCAGCCCCTACCATCAAGACCAGCTGGAGCGTCCAGTTATTGAGCAGCTCATAGAGGTAGGGAGCTGCGTTGACATCAACCGAGGAACCAAAGGCTTGCAAAGCACCAATGGCAGGTTCTGCAAAGGTGACGCCGACGCCCAAGATGCCAATGATGATCAAAACAACAGTCATCGAGGCCTTCTTCGGCAAATTATCTCCGATAATCGTGCCAAACGGCATCAGCCCTGTGCTCAGGCCCTCCATAAACACTGCGAGCCCGACGATGACCGCGATTAATCCACCCGCAAGCATCAGTGCCGAGTCAATCGGATGCCGCAAGATAAGCATCTGAAAAAGACAGAGGTACGCAGCCAAAGGCACCACCGCTTTGCCTTGCTCCATGATCCGGGTCCCGCAATAAGGGCCTACAAGCGCCAACGACTGTTTTAAAGAGATTTCAACCCGCTGTTGCTTTGGCCCATCTGCCGGATCAACCTTTGGAGCCAGCACATTGTAGCTGATTGTTTTGTGGTGAAATGTCACTGCATTCAAATAATCTGAATAGCGCATAAGCAAGTCCCCAAAAAAATGAAACTATTCAGAAACTAACCGATTTAGAGCAAAAAACCTAACTTTGATACTTAAATGCCCCCTCAACCGCACTCTACGACCCGTGCACCCTAAAATGCCGCCTGGTCGTTGTTATTTGGACCGGTGCGGTTTGACGCGCGGTTGAGGCAGCATCAGATTTTTTTGAGCACTCCAAACCTCGGTCTATCAGCGCAGCTCTGAGCGGGCTGATGAGATCCTTGAGCGGCCCTCAAGGCTTTCGCATTTATGGACAGGGATAGTATGTTACTGTGCAGCCAAAGCCACACTTCACTCGGGAACCTGACATCAATACCCTCAACCTGAAGCGTAACACACGACGGTGAAGCTCTCCTCAACGACCGAATCTGCACAGGGCGCGACAC
>CAJYBS010000374.1 GCA_913064795.1 uncultured Gammaproteobacteria bacterium | reverse complement strand
AAAGCCCGCCCAGTGAAAAACCAATCAACCGGTCTTTCACCGCATAGTACACATACATCAAAAAGCTCAAGGTTCTTGCAACCACAAACGCAAGCGCAGCACCGGCCAGGCCATACCCTTCAAAACCCCCCACACCAAAAATAAAAGCAGGCCCAATCAATACCTGGATTACTGCACCTACCGTCATCAAATAACTGGGTTTAACGGCATCCCCGGCCGCCCGCATCAATGAGGATCCCACCATGGCGATCGCAAAAAAAGGCAAACCCAATAACCAGATCGTCATGTAGTCACTGGCCAGCGCCCTGGCCTCATCATTGGCACCCAGCAGCGTAAACAGCGCCTCTAAAGAGAAATAAATCACCACCGCAACGATCGTCACAAACGCGATAACCAACAGAAAGCTATGCGTAATGAGTCGTCTCGCCCTCGGCCAGTCAGAGGCACCAATACTGCGGGCCACCACCGAAGAAGCGCCAACACCGAGGCCCATGGTCATTCCCTGCAACGTCATGACAAGAGGGAACGTAAAACCGAGTGCGGCGAGTTCTAAGGTGCCAACTCGGCCGATATAGAGGGACTCCATCAAGTTAGCGCCCATGACGGCCACAAATCCAAACAACATGAAACCGGTCAATCTCACCAAATGGCTCGAGACAGTGCCTTCGGTCATATCTCGGGATGCAGACGCAACTGGCCTCGGAGGAATAGGTGATTTGTTAGATTGCTCGGTCATCATGCTCTCATCATCTCGAGTCAACTATCTACGGCTCGGTGGCTTTAAGGCTTAATCGAGCAAGCCCAATACCCGCTTCACCGACTAGGGCATATCGCAGGTCGAGCGGTCCGTCCTGGAGGTCGAAGATTACCGGATCCCGAATTAGACACTGCCAGCCATGGGCGCCGCTTCCCTGGCAAGGCGCCAAAGGCTGATCAGCCCTCTCACCCGCTAATTCAGGTTGGGTCGCACAATCGGTTGATTCTACCCGCCAATGCATCGAATCCAGAGACAGATCGATCGAGGAGGTAAGAATGGTTTCGAGCAGATCAACGACATTCGCCCAGAAAACCCAGAGTCTATCACCCGCTCGCCAAAGTGCCGCGTCATGCATTGTGCTGGAGAATAACGTTGACCTCTACTCAAAATCTGCCCGCGCTATCTTCAACCGATAAAACACGCCCACCATTGCCATCGCGTACGCTATTCCCTCATACGCAAAAACTCGCAGATCAGGTCGAGCGAGTTTAAGCGGATGTGCGCCAAAGTCCATGCCAGACGGGGATTCTGCAAACCGCGTCAGCTGGGCCCCAAATCGCTCCAATCCATGAAAGTACATCCCTATTTTTTGGTTTCTCTCGTCCACATGAAGGTCCAGGGGAGCGAGTTGGAGAATACACAAATCGAGCATGGGGTCATGAGGCAAGGTCATTTCAGCCGTCGCCGCTTCGAGCGCCTGACGCTGCTGTTCAGTTGGATGGATCATTGAATAGACCAATTGCGCCGCTTCCTCGACTTCACTAAGCTTTGGCTTTGACATAGATAATCTCCGTGAACGCTCCAACCACCGGCGGTCTATCACTGACCAAGAGGCCTCGATGAAACTTAAACGATACCGTGTACAGCTGTTGTTCACCATGATTTGCAGCTTGCTAATCCCCACCTTGTGGGCCCAAGATCCAGACCAGTTATCAATCCCTGGTTCCGATTTTTTGGCCATAAAATCCACTTTGGGTGATAGGTCTCTGGAAACACGCTCGCCCATTCAATCATTTCAGCTCGCGGTGGCGCTCTGGCGGCTAGGAGAACATAAAGCGGCGCTCGCTATCACGGATGATTTAATCGAGGACGCCTATGCGCCATCGGCAACGCGCTATTTAAAAGGTTTAATCCATTTATCCCAGGTTCAAGATGTCAGCATTTTCAGAAAGTTGGGAGTTGCAAAAAAAGCCATTGGCGCTTGGAAGGCGGCCGTCGATGTTGACCCCACGCATGTTCTTTCTAACTTTGCAGTGATCGCTTTTTATATCAACGCGCCTAGTTTTGCTGGCGGGGATCTCGACCAGGCGCGCGGGCTGTTGCCCAGACTCAAAGCGCTCGATCCGAGCTATTCCCAACTTGCCGAAGGCCTACTGCTTGCCAAAGAAGACGACCTAGAGGGTGCTGAAAGACTAATGTTGGCCGCCACAAAGACTATCCAAGATCCTCCAGTCGCCTGGTTTCAGCTGGCCCAACTCTACTTCCAAGCCGAGCAATTCCAGAAGGCCTTCGATGCCCTTGAGAAGGTCAAATCGCCGGGATTGTGGCACTACCCAACACCAGAACTAGTCTTCATGATGCAAGGCTTCGCAGAGGCTCAGCAAGGAAGATCTAAAGAAGCGCGAGCCGCTTTTCAGGCGGCGCTTGAAACGGCCCAGAACCCAAAAGTCAAAGCACGATTAGAAAAACAACTCAAAGACCTATCCTAATGATTATCGATACGGCTTTGTATAAAGACCCTTTCCCCGTGAAAACACTTTTGCGCAAAAACAATTTAGCTCGCTGCGATCGTAGTTAATGCCGTGAAGTCTAAATCATAAACATCAAACGGATTAGCGCGAACCCGGGCATCCAAACGCACCGCATCCTCACCCACTAAGATCCGCCACTGATTGGTTTTAACTCCCGTGAGGATAATATCGACTGCTTCGTCGGCCGTCGTTGGAGCATTGTCACGAAATTCTATTCCACGGTTGTGCATGAACTCTCGCAGCTGATCATCACTGAGATTCATCAACACCTCTGTCATTTCACCGGCTTGAGACATCAAACGTTCGCGAATTTCTCGCACTTCGGTTTCAGACATCTCCAAGGGGGCGGTATGTCCCAGAATTTTACCGGAGTTAATGGCTATCGAGGTGCCGATATGGCCAGGCATAACGACCGAAACATTGATGTGCGGTGCATTCAATCGAAGATCATTTATCAGCGCCTCCGAGAACCCCTTCACTGCAAACTTTGCGGCGGCGTAGGCGGTATGCGGAACATTTGGACCCAAGGATGCCCAAAAGCCATTGACGCTGCTCGTATTGATGATGTGGCCGGAGTCGCTTTTCATCAACATCGGTAAAAATACTCGGCAACCGTAGTAGACGCCGTACCAACAAACAGCGAAGGTCTTCTCCCATTCTCCGCGATCGCCCGCCACAAAACCCCAACCCCCGCCGATCCC
>CAJYBS010000373.1 GCA_913064795.1 uncultured Gammaproteobacteria bacterium | reverse complement strand
ATTAGAGACCAAGGTAGAGGATCGCCAATACAAATCACCCGATCCCATTATCGGCACAGAGCGAGAGGATACGCGCGTGCGTTTTTCCGCCGAAATGCGACTAATCATCACTGATTTCGCCTCGGTGGCACTGCACCTCAAAAATTCAGACTATGATTCCAATTTGGAGACAGCGACTTACAACGATCTGGTTGTGGGTACGGAGTTTCGGCTGTCTTTCTAACCTAGCGAATCGGCTAGAAGCGCAGCTGACCGTAACCATAGATTTGGTCTCTGCCCGGCGCACCGATATCCAAAGCAGTGGTATACAACCGATCGAGCATTGCAGTGGGTTCGGACGTGGATTGCATGAGTCTGGCTGCAGCAACCGTGACGAAGGGCACAGCATAGGAGGTGCCCGACGACGCAATGAATCCGCCTCCAGCACGGGCGTGCCGGATGTTGACACCGGGCGCGGCAATATCGACGTATTCCCCGCGATTAGCCAGGCGAAACGCTCTGCCGCGATCATCGGTAGCGGTTACAGCGACCACCGCCGGGTAAGCGGCGGGATACATGGGCTGTGCCATGGGTCCCCCGTTGCCCGCCGCTGCGACGGCAAGAATGCCTTTTTGTCTGACCCGATTGAGCGCGGTCTCGAGCAAACGGTTGGGGGGGCCTGCCAAACTGATATTGATCACCGATACGCCAGAAGTCACAAGCCAATTAAGCGCCTTGATCAAGCTCACTGTGCTGGCAAATTCACCCTGGTCCTCGTTTTCATCAAAAACCTCTGCCGCAAATATCTCCGCTTTGGGAGCAAGCCCCAACGCCATGGGATCAGAGCCCACGATGATAGAGACGATGGCGGTGCCATGGAGATTGGGAGGCGCATTGTTCTCGACAAACCGCTTCGTAGTGATCGACGCGCCGGCAAATGTACTGTGAGTGCGATCAACGCTACTGTCGATAATACCGATGCGCAGATTCAAGTCAGATAAATCCGTCGGCGTCGACAAGAGCTCCCGTGGCGCCATGCCGACGAGGTCAGACTGACCCTCGATCTCATTTGGAACCCCGGCAGTGTAGAGATGGTTCAAGTCGATATCGGCACGTTTGCCGCCAATAACGTCGTATATCCCTTCCCGTGTTGCTGAAAGGTCAAAGCTGGCCGGGGCCGCAACCTCTGCCAATAAGAATCCTAGCCCATCAAGTTCACTGACTGTCTCAAAGAGATACCCTTCCTCTTCGAGCTCAGCAAACACATCGGCTTCAGCCATTACAAGCCAATGATCAGTCTGAATTCTCAAGGAGTCTTCGCTGATCCGGGATTCGATATCTGCCAGCAAATCCTCCATCACCTGCTCAATCCGCTCCTCGGTGAGTTCTGACACAATTTCTGAAACCTGATCTTCTACTTCCTGTGCGGAGAGACTGAGGCAATGCCCACTGAGGACAAACACCACTACCCCACCCAGACGCATCAAAGCCCTTCGGGTTAAGGGGAAATAGTTGGCTTGAAGTGGGGGTTTTATGCTGTACATCATAGGAGTCTAACCGGTTTGTACGGATCGAAGGCAAGCCGATTCAGTGCAAAAACTGCGTGTTTGACGGAATAAAACCCTATCTGGCACGTCACGTAAAGAACAGGCCAGATATGTCGAGTCTTACAACGCAACAAAGGCAAGATCTTATCGATGAACTACCGCGGCTGAAGCGGTTTTGTTTATCGTTAACATCGGACCCTTCCGATGCCGATGATCTACTCCAAGTGACTGTAGAGAGGCTATTAGACAAAGGCATGCCGGAAGACGCCCACGTTGCGAAGTGGTCTCACCGGGTGTGTAGGAATCTGTGGATTGATGAGATTCGCTCAAGAGACGTGCGGGGTCGCTACGCACAATCAGAGGGGGCGATAGAGGGCGCCGGCACGACCGCGGAGAACTCCGACGAGTCAGTGCAGTTGGATAGGGTGTCAGCGGCAATGGAACGCCTCCGGCCAGAACAGCGAGCTGCTCTGGTCAAGGTTGCAGTAGAAGGCTGCTCCTACGCAGAGGCAGCCGAGATTTTAGATGTACCGATTGGCACGATCATGAGTCGTGTTGCGCGGGCTAGAAAGGCCCTGACTGAAGATTTGGAGTGGAAAGCAGAGAGAGAGGCCTAAGCCTCCAGTGTGCAAACCGACCTACTTGGGATAGGCCGACCAGCACGGGAAATTGAAATGAGAGACGAAACTAAGAATGTAGTCGATATGGACGGTATGCGGGTCGATGATGACCATCTTCTGTCTATGCTCATAGATGGCGAATTGGATGCGGAACGCACTATTGCACTTGTGGATCGCTTGAAATTCGATTCCGCCTTGCGAACGCGATTGTCGGCCATGGAAAATAATGACCGACTGGTTAAAAAGCTGTACGCGAACCAAGCCGATGACGCGGAGCATGAACTTACAGCGCTCATCAAGGCAAAGAATGTCGCTATCTTTAGGCCCGTCGCCCGATGGCGAGAGTGGACTACCGGTGCGATCGCGGCCTCCGTGATGGCAGTGGTAGCGCTATCTATAACAGGCGAAGAGCCATCGAGGTTCAACCCGATGACCATGGACAAGCAACTGGCGCAAGCGCTGGAGCACTCCCCCTCTGGGGCCACGGGCTGGGAACATCTGAACGACAATCGTGGTTTCAGGTCAGTGCTCACTTTTCCGGCGGCAGATGGCCGCTGGTGTCGGGAGTTCTTGCTGGCACATGACGAGTCACACTGGCGAGGTGTAGCCTGCCGTGATGAAGGAACATGGGTCAATCAAGTAGTGGGCAGCGAAGTCTTTCTTGAGCAGGAGACACATTACCGACCTGCAGGAGCTGGAGACACTGAAAAAGTTGCCCGCTTCATTGACGAGACTGCCGCCGACGTGGCGCTGGGGCCTCAACAGGAAGCCGCGCTGATCTCATCGGGCTGGTAGGTCCGCTCGTTTAAAACAAGGCGTTTGTAGAAACGAAGCATTGGCGCCATTATCAGGTGCCAATCTCTTCGGTTTTTAGCCGCCATATCGCTAGATTACCGCGTGATCTCTGAACTATACTTTTTGCTCTTCTGCGCTGCAGGCATTAAACAACTGAGCTGAGCATGAGTGCGACCGCACTATCGGAAGCTTTTATAACGCCCTTGCTGGGCGGTCTGACTCTGGGTGTCGCGGCCATGTGGCTCCTGTTCTCTCTGGGCCGCGTTGCCGGC
>CAJYBS010000372.1 GCA_913064795.1 uncultured Gammaproteobacteria bacterium | reverse complement strand
CGGTAGGGTCGCCATGATTGCCGGCATGGCGCGGGTCGTACAAGATGTGCTGCCTTATACGATCGCCGAGGGACACCCTGCTCACATGCGAGTGGTCAATAAGATTGGACTGGAACGCGCTGGCTTTGAATCCAAGGCGATCCATGAAGTCCGCAAGGCATTCAGAATTCTGTTTTCACGGGAATTACGTTTAGACGACGCTGTGAACGAAGTCAGAAAAGAATTCCCAGACTCATCGCACATTGATGAGATGTTGGCCGCGATCGCCAGTTCCCAGCGTGGTCTGGCTCGGCCCGACTCATCGACATTTGAGTTAAATGTCGGATAGTGCTCCCGCTATTCTGCGGCTAAGGAGATTCAATGATTAAAGCTGTACTTTGGGATTTTGGCGGCGTTTTAACCAGCAGCCCATTCGAAGCCTTCAACCGTTTTGAAGCCGAGCAAGGAATTCCCCACGACTGCATCCGCTCAATTAACTCGACCAACCCTGACACCAATGCCTGGGCCCAGTTCGAGAGCAGCAAGATGAGCGTTGATGCCTTTGATGCTGCCTTTGCATCCGAATCGAGGGAAAAAGGTCATGAGATACCTGGCAAAGCTGTCTTGGCATTATTGTCAGGTGATATTCGTCCCAAAATGGTTGCGGCGTTGCGACGGATCAAACAAAGCTTTGCTGTTGGTTGCATCACCAACAACGTGAAATCGGGTCAAGGCGCTGGAATGGCGAGGTCTTTGGTTAAGGCTGAGGCCGTTGCAAATGTGATGGCACTGTTTGACGTTGTCATTGAGTCCAGTGTGATCGGGGTGCGAAAGCCAGACCCCAAGATTTACCAATTGGCCTGTGAAGCAATGGAAATCGATCCCAACGAGGCACTGTTCATCGACGACCTAGGGATTAACCTAAAACCTGCGAAAGCCATGGGCATGCGCACGATTAAAGTCCTTGGCGAGGCTCAGGCATTAAATGACTTGGGTAAGGCGCTCGACCTTGATTTTTCCGATATTGGTGACTAAATCGCAACAATGTGGGCACTGCCACCCGGCTCGGCAACCAGCAGCGCTGGTTTGAGCCTGGAGTGCAATTGATAAGCTTCCTCAACTGCTGCATTGTGGCGATCGGCGTCGACCTTGGGCACCAAAGCAATTGCGCAGCCACCAAAGCCTGCGCCCGTCATGCGTGCCCCCAGTGCATATCCTGAATCTCTGCTGATCTGGGTAATGTGATCTAATGCATCACAACTGACTTGGTAGTCCTCTGACAGGGATCGATGGCTTTCATTCATCAGATGTCCAAGCTGGACTAGATCGCGATCCGCCAGGGCTAGAGCGGATTTCTCGACTCGTGTTTGTTCCGTGAAAATGTGGCGCGCCCTTGCCTTCAGCGTTCGGTCGTCAAGATTTTCCAAAACCAAATCAGCCGTTTGTGCGTCCCACTGAGCGAGAGGCTGGCGGTTCGCAATCGCCGGGTTCAGAGCTTCAATCTGCTCAATCTCTGCCACTCGTTCGGCATAGCCCGAAGCCGCCAAAGTACGCGGCACACCGGTGTCCATTACCACCAAACAGTGCGTCTCTGGAATAGAGCGCAGCCGTTCAAACTTCAGAGTTTGACAGTCGAGTTTGATAAGACCTCCCATTAAGATACTCACTGGATCCATCACCCCGGAGGGCACTCCAACAAAGTTGTTTTCTACCTGCTGGCATAAAAGCGCTAATGTAAGCCGAAAGCTAGCGTTGCTGTCATCGACAATTTGGTCAGACAAGCCGTGATGATTTACCAGCGCAAGGAGCGCCAAAAGCGAAGCAGAACTTGATAGTCCACCGCTGCTGAGGTCCGACGTCAGCCAAAGGTCAAAGCCTCTCCCCAACTGTCGATGGGTGCCGATTCTAAGCAGTCCTCGAACATAGTCTCCCCAGACACCACTGGCCAAGCTCATCACATCCAAGGGGTTAATAACGTTGAGCTGGTTAAATCGACCGCTGAAGACACGTACCTCTGACCGACCTGTAAAGCGGTAATAACCGCGAGTTTCCTGCTTGATGGTCATGGGCATCACAAGACCACCGCAGTAGTCAATATGCTCCCCGATCAGATTGATTCTGCCCGGTGCGTGAGCGACGTGGGTTGGATCGGCTCCAAAAACGCTACGGAACTGCGTAATCCCTTCGCTGTGATCGATGGGCCTCTCAGTCATGGTCTGAAAATTTTAAAATGCTACGCCACTGATAGCGCTGTTCCGGACGTAAGATCGTGTCTTCTAGACAATCCCGGTTAATCGCATTGGGAACCACCTGAGGCTCGAGACAAATCGCTTCCAAAGTATCATCTTCACCAAACCGGGTATAAACCTGAACGCCTGGCTGATCCGTCGAGATCGACAGGGTTAAGCCGTCGTAAGTGAGCGAACCGATGACTGAAGGCTCGCTTTGAATCATCGCTGAGGTCGATCGGTAGAAGTAATGATCGAACCCTCCTAGTTCAGCAAGACGCCTGCGATGGGTCGCCAACCAATCGGAAACTAAAGCATCTGAATCGGGTTTAAACCCGTCTTGCTGGAGTCCAAAGGATGTTGACGTGGCGACGCGGTCAGAATCAACTTCATAACCATCTTCGACATAAAGTGATAGCTGATGGTCAGGAAGACTACCTGCGGGACCGAGACAGTAGTAATTGTGTTGGGTTACGTTGACCAAGGTTGGTGCAGTGCAACGCGCATTAACCGTATAGGACAAACCATTTTCGATGAGCCTAACCGAACAGGTTAACGCTAAGCCAGCCGGATATCCGCCGTGCCCCTCGGGTAATTGCAAAGAAAAATCGAGTCCTTGCTCGCACGCCTCAACGTCCCAATAGAGTTGCCCGATCCCGGATTCGCCACCATGGAGCTGATGATCCCCATCATTGGGCTCCAAGTGGACTGCCATCTCGTCGATGCAGCAATAACTATTTTCAATGCGGCCGCCAACTGGACCCACCATCGCGCCGAGACTTACGCTATCAATGCAGTAATCCCGGTGATCTGGAAGCGCAAGAATGACAGAACGCCACTGACCGTGAGAGAGGACCTTGAGCGCTGTGGTGCGAGCCCCGTAGTTGATCATCTCGAGGGCTACCGTATCGGAAGTCAGCGTGTAGACTTGAAGTCGATCCGTGGACATTAGCCTGCTGCAATTTTCTGGATAAAGTGGAGTTCGCTCGCGGGATCGAAGGTTGCAAG
>CAJYBS010000371.1 GCA_913064795.1 uncultured Gammaproteobacteria bacterium | reverse complement strand
GGCGGTAGGGTTTATCGCCTACGAAGCGTCTGAGGCCTTTGATGCGGGTCTCAGCGTTCATCCAAGCAATTCGCCTATTGCTGTATTTGGCCTTTTTGATCAATGGGACGTGTTAGAGACACTGCCTGCCATGCAGCCTAGCATTGTTGACGTTCAACCCCAGATCTCGCCCGCCAACTACATGGGTAGCGTTGAGGCGATCAAAAGATGGCTCGAAGAAGGAGAGAGCTATCAGGTCAATTTTACTCACCCTTTGGTGGGTCGTTATTTGGGCGATCCCCTTGATGTGTTTGCGCAACTTTATGAGGCCCAGCCGACACCTTACGCTGCTTATTTAGCCTTTAAAGATCAAACCATTGCGTCGGTGTCTCCAGAGCTTTTCTTTAGACTCGACGGAGACCACATTTGCATGGAGCCCATGAAAGGCACGGCACCTAGGGGATCGAGCCCAGAGGCTGATACTGAAAACGAGCAAATGCTTCGAACATCGCTCAAAGATCAAGCCGAAAACCTGATGATTGTCGATATGATTCGCAACGACCTGGGTCGGATTGCGACGCCCGGATCGATTAGGGTGACTGAGCTCTTCAAGTTGCAACCACTGCCCACGGTTTGGCAACAGACCTCGACCATCACAGCAGACTCCAAGGCCAGTCTCCAGGAAATTTTAAAGGCGCTGTTCCCCTGTGCTTCGATCACCGGCGCGCCCAAACATCGAACCATGGAGATCATTAAGGAACTAGAATCGGAGCCCCGGGGCCCCTACACCGGGGCCATTGGTTTCCTGCATGGGCCCCGGTCAATGCGATTCAGCGTCGGTATTCGAACCCTCATATTAACCCCCGATGGTCAGGCCAAATTTGGTGTAGGGAGCGGCGTAGTATGGGAATCAACAGGCCCCGGTGAATGGCAGGAGAGCCTAGATAAGGCAAAAGTGCTTGATGCTCTGGGGTCGCCAGAACTGATCGAGACCATGCGCTTTGAGCCGGATGCTGGGGTCGATCTGTGGCCGCTTCACCTCGCCCGGTTGGCGAATTCTAATCAGCTATTTCAATACCCTTTTAATCCTCTAAAGGCTTCTCAATTAGTCGCCGGATTTGACTCGCCAGTTGCCCGAAAGTTGCGGCTTAAACTCTCAAACGAAGGTGAATTGAGTCTTGAGTCCAGCCCTTTGCCCGACGTTCAGCCTATTGTCCGTCTCGGGCTTGCGCAGCAACCAGTGCACAGCCAGGGAGTTTATCTTCGCCATAAGTCGACCCGACGAGAAATCTACGAACAAAGGCGAGGCGCTCGCGCCGACATCGACGACGTCATACTTTTTAACGAGCGCGATGAAATCACTGAAACCTGTATTTACAACATCTATTTGATTTTCGGAGACCAGTGGTTCACGCCAGTGCTAAAATCGGGATTATTGCCGGGGGTTTTCAGGCAGGATCTCATCGATCGAGGTCGCGTCACACCGAAGGTGCTGACAATTTCCGACCTTTACGAGGCGGATCAAATCTTTGTATCCAATGCTGTGCGTGGACTGATGGCCGCAGAATGGGTTCGGTAACAATAGCTAGGGGTCATCGCCCTGCACCCGCATGGGCGTGAAATCCCTTTGAAGGCTTCTATTCAGGGTTACAAGATGGCGCTGCATTGAATGGCCCGCTTTGATTGAAAGAACTAGAAAAGGTCCTCGGTAAGATTGACCGCGCTCAGGCTTTCGTCCCAAAGCTTGGATCGCAGCGCAGAATCACCCGCAATCGTCGCCGGAGGTTTTAATTGGCATTGGTCGTAGTAAGCGCCGCTGGTTGTATTAAGGCTGGGATCAGTGGCGAGCATGATACTTGTTTTTGCGCCCTCTTCGGGACTGATAAAAATCAGGCCTAGAAGCTTTCTGACGAGCCATGGCATGTCTCGGACAATGTCAGTGGCAACGCCGCCGGGGTGCAAGACGTTCGAGGTGACCGAGGTGTGTTTGAGCCTTTCAGCGAGCTCAAGGGCAAATAAGACATTGGCCAGTTTAGATTGGCCATAGGCCTTCTGTGCACTGTAGCGATCGCCGCCACGAAAGCTTTCAAAATCGATGGCCCCTTTTTGATGCAGCATTGAGGAGACGGTAATCACTCGGCTCTCACCGGTCTCAATCAGAGTGGGCAGAAGCAACTGGGTGAGTAGAAAATGACTAAGATGATTCACGCCGATCTGCATCTCGAAACCCTGCTGAGTCATTTGAGCTTTCCCGGGGAAGACCCCTGCATTGTTGATGAGCACATCCAATCGATCGTGCTGTTCCAAATAGGCGGCCGCAAGACGTCTAACGCTGTCAAAATCAGAGAGATCGACGCTCAGGTGGAGGGCCCCCTTGCCCAATAGGTTGAGCGCATCCTGAGTTTTTTGTGAGTCGCGGCTGGCGATGATGACCTCAGCACCTTGCGCGATTAAAGCTTTTGCTGTTTCGAGCCCGATGCCGCTGTTGCCGCCCGTGATCAGAACTTTTTTATCCTGCATGGTTGTTGCGTTCATAGTTCCTTTGTCCTTTTTTCGATTTGTCGCTTTGTCCCTAGTTGCTTTGTTCTGAGTCTTTGTTTGAATCGTCTTTGTGCGAATGGCCTTTGCGTTGACTGTTGCTGTTTCGGCCGTCTCTGTGTCCATAGGTTGTCGGTGAATGATGTGAATGAATGTTCTGCGAGGTCTGAGCCTTACCGTGATCCCCGATTGTCCCTGTCGTTAATTGCCCAAGCCCAATTGTCATTGTTAAAGCGCGTGTTTTGTAGAGTTTGATGCCTCATATCGAATACTTACAGTGTGTGCTGACCTCCTGCGCCCAGGCGGGTCAGTTGACTTTAGCCCATTGCAGCACTATGTTTCAGGCAATTTAACGGACTTAACCAATTAAGGAAACGTGTATGAGTCAGCGGGTAAAAGTAGCCGGAGTCGGGATGATTCCATTCACTAAGCCAGGTGCGAGCGATGACTATCCGGTAATGGGAGAGACCGCGGCCCGGTTGGCGCTGGAAGATGCGGGGCTTGATTACAAATTGGTCCAGCACGCTTACGTGGGTTATGTCTATGGTGATTCAACCTCCGGGCAAGCCGCGCTTTATGGCCTTGGTCTCACGGGCATCCCGATGGTCAATGTGAACAATAACTGTGCGACAGGTTCATCAGCGCTGTTTCTCGCGCGCCAAGCTGTGGCCGCTGGAGGCGTTGATTGCGCTTTGGCGTTAGGG
>CAJYBS010000370.1 GCA_913064795.1 uncultured Gammaproteobacteria bacterium | reverse complement strand
CCTCAAACCTCAAACCTCAAACCTCAAACCTCAAACCTCAAACCTCAAACCTCAAACAAGGTTATCGTTCTAAAGTCACCTTAAAATTCGGTACAATCCCTCTTTCTTTCTTGGTCGCTTCCAGAGGTTTACACCATGGCGCAGTACGTATTTTCGATGTCTCGGGTGGGTAAAGTTGTGCCACCCAACAGAACCATTCTCAAAGATATTTCGCTGTCGTTTTTCCCCGGCGCAAAGATCGGTGTGCTCGGCCTCAATGGGTCTGGTAAATCCAGCTTACTGCGGATCATGGCTGGACTCGACCAGGAACATCTCGGAGAAGCTCGGCCGCAACCTGAGCTCAATATTGGCTACCTTGCTCAAGAACCAGAGCTGGATCCCGACAAAGATGTGCTTGGCAATGTTGAAGACGGTGTGCGTGCAATCAAGGATCTGATGGATGAGTTCAACGCGATCAGCGATCGTTTTGCCGAACCGATGTCGGATGACGAGATGACCGAATTACTCGACCGGCAGGGTTCTCTGCAGTTAAAAATTGACGCTATGGACGGTTGGGATTTGGAACGGAAAATTGAAGTAGCGGCTGACGCCCTACGCCTGCCACCTTTCGACAGTCCAGTAACCACCCTTTCGGGAGGAGAAAAACGTCGGGTCGCCCTATGTCGACTACTTCTGTCGAATCCCGATATGCTGCTACTCGACGAGCCGACGAACCATCTCGATGCAGAAAGCGTAGGCTGGCTGGAGCACTTTTTAACAGAATTCCCAGGAACCGTGGTTGCTATTACCCATGACCGCTACTTCCTCGACAATGCAGCCGGATGGATCCTTGAGCTCGATCGAGGTCAGGGCATTCCCTATGAGGGCAACTATTCCGCTTGGCTCGAAGCCAAAGAAAAACGCCTTCAGGTCGAACAGCGCCAGGAGCAGTCACGACAAAAGACCATTAAGGCCGAACTTGAATGGGTCCGATCCCAGCCCAAAGCGAGACAGGCAAAAAATAGAGCCAGACTCGCGCGATTCGATGAGCTGAACTCTTAGGAATTTCAAACTCGTAATGAAACCCAAGAGCTCTATATTCCCCCAGGGCCAAGACTGGGAGATCGCGTTTTAGAAGTCAGCGGGGTCAGTAAGGCTTATGAAGACCGTTTGCTGATCAACGATCTCAGCTTCAGTGCGCCTAAGGGCAGCATCATCGGCATTATCGGCGGTAATGGCGCAGGTAAGTCGACCCTATTTCGAATGATTAGCGGTCAAGAAACACCCGATTCTGGCACCATCGAATTGGGCGACACGGTGCAACTCGGCTTTGTTGATCAAAGTCGGGATTCCTTGAACGATGACAACACCGTTTGGGAGGAAATTTCTGAGGGTAGCGAGCTGATTCGAATTGGAAAATATGAGACGCCATCTAGGTCGTATGTTGGACGGTTCAATTTTAAGGGTGCAGATCAGCAAAAACTCGTCAAGGACCTGTCCGGCGGTGAGCGCAACCGGGTTCATTTGGCGAAACTGCTCAAGATCGGCGCGAACTTTTTACTGCTAGACGAACCCACGAATGATCTCGATGTCGAAACCCTCAGAGCCTTAGAATCTGCGATCGAGGCTTACCCCGGTTCCATCATGGTGATCTCCCACGATCGCTGGTTTTTGGACCGTATTGCCACGCATATCCTCGCTTTCGAGGGCGACAGTCAGGCCTACTTTTTCGAAGGCAATTACTCAGAGTATGAAGTCGACCGCAAAAAGCGGATGGGCACACAGGACCTTACACCGACCCGAGTGCGCTATAAGAAACTCGCAAACTGAACTAGATCCAATCGTTCAATTGCTCCAGAGCTTCGCCAAGGTGCGTGATTCCCTTTAGAGACATGCCATCGATCGCCTGTTTGGCCATATTGCCCTTGGGCACCAGAGCCCTTTTAAAACCATGTTTTGCCGCCTCTCGCAGACGCTCCTGACCGTTGGGTACAGGCCTGATTTCTCCCGACAAGCCAACTTCACCAAAGCAAATCAGATCCCGAGGAAGTGGCCGGTTCCTAAAGCTGGAAATCACCGCCATCAAGACCGCCAGATCACTGCTGGTTTCGTCCACTCGAATCCCGCCGACAGCATTGATATAGACATCCTGATCAGCAACTTGTAGCCCGCCATGACGGCTGAGCACGGCCAACAACATGGCCAAACGATTCTGTTCAAAGCCAACCGCAATTCTACGGGGATTAGAAAATGCACTTTGATCAACCAAGGCTTGAGCTTCGACCAACAGCGGTCGGGTTCCTTCCCAAATGGCCATCACCACACTGCCCGGCGCGTCAATCTCGGCACGGTTTAAAAAGATGGCTGAGGGATTGACAACATCCTTGAGCCCCTGCTCTGTCATCGCGAAGATACCCAGCTCATTAACAGCTCCAAATCGATTTTTGATTGAGCGCAAGGTTCGGTAACGACCGTCGGCATCGCCCTCCAGCATTAAAAACGCATCGATCATATGCTCAAGTACCCGCGGGCCGGCCAGGTTGCCTTCCTTAGTCACATGCCCCACGAGCATCAAAATGGTATCGCTTTGCTTGGCTTTTTGAATCAGTGCAGCTGCAGACTCCCGCACCTGAGAGACGCTTCCTGGCGCAGAATCGACGGTTTCACTCTGCATGACCTGAATAGAGTCAATCACAATCAACTTAGGTTGCTCCTGATCCCAAGCCGCAAGAATCGTCTCGACACTGGTTTCGGACATCACTTTGATTTGATCTGTCTTCAGTCTCAATCTGTGCGCCCGAAGCGCAACCTGCGAGAGACTTTCCTCCCCTGTGACATACAGCGATGGAATTGTCCCTGCCAATTCGCAGAGAATTTGAATGAGCAACGTGCTTTTACCTGCGCCGGGTGATCCACTGATCAGAACCGCTGACCCCGGAACCAAACCACCGCCCAGAACCCGATTGAACTCCTCTGAAGGCGCTGGCAGTCTTGGCTTGACCTCGGTAGATACCGCATTCAGGGTTTGAACGGGCTCGAGCAATCCAGAAAAGCCGCCGGATCTACGGTCAGACTGGGCTTTACCTAAATGAATCTGCTTTAACGTGTTCCATGCGCTACAGTCAAAACATTGGCCCTGCCACTTCGTATATTCAGACCCGCAGTCACTGCAGACAAATGCCAGCTTTGCTTTTTTCACAATCAACTACTCTTGATAGATTCTGGGGACACGCGCAGCCAGTCCGCACATTAGGA
>CAJYBS010000369.1 GCA_913064795.1 uncultured Gammaproteobacteria bacterium | reverse complement strand
GTGGCGAAAGACGATTCTTAACAACCAAGTATTATTCCATGACTTGGGCCTGGTAGAGCACTGGAAAACGATACCGGACAACGAAGGTGGCATGGGGGATTGGGTGGAGTTACCCCCACACTTGGCGAGCAGCTGAACGCCAGGAATCGATAACGGGCTTAGGCTTTGGTTAAACCTATCTCCCTGCTCGCCTAGTCAGCCCTTGCGGAGGGACTCTCTGCCTGCAACTTCAAAACCATGATTTTTGATCGGATTGCGGGACTGCCCTTTCTAGGGCCCTGCTGCGGCGCCCGCAAGTGCGAGGTCCCTCTCTAGCGCTGAGCGCTTTGGAATCTAGACCTTCTCGCCAACCGCTTGGCTTCTTATTCACTTGACGTCACTCGACTTCAATCGACTTCAATCGACTTAGCTTGATCTCGCGTGCCTCGCCCCTCAGTCGCTCAACCCAGCGGAGAGGGGCTAGGAAAGACTGCTCTGTCTTACGGAGGGCAGGTCAAAGCAAGAGGCATTAGTCGAGAGCGCCGGACTAACTGCCGCCGTTAATGGTAATGGTCTGTCCCGTCATCCAGCTTGATGCCTCCGAAGCGAGGTACACCACGGCCGGTGCAATATCTTCTGGGTCCCCGATTCGCCCAAGGGGGATATTCAAACGCTTACCCATCTTTGGAATATCTTCTTCCTTCAGGTTTAGGAATTCCATAAAGACTTCCGTCGGAATTGGGCCCGGTGCCACACCATTAACGCGAATATTGTATTGCGCAAGTTCTGAAGCCATGGTTTGGGTTAAGTTATTGACGCCACTTTTAGCCACCGCATAAGGCCCGTTAAAGGGTGAGGCTTTATTCGCCGCTTGGGATGAAATGTTGATAATCGTGCCACCCCCGGAATCCTTCATGATCTCAGCTGCAGCCTGAGCGCCACTCCAGACCGCTTTCAAATTGAGGTCCATCTGAAAGTCCCACTGCCGCTCAGGCATCTCAAGCAGCGTTCGGGCAACCCGGTCATCTGCACCACCCGCGTTGCTTACCCAACAGGTTAACCCTCCCAACTCATCCCGCGCCTGAGCGGCAAGGGCTTGAATTTGCGCCATGTCCATCACGTCACAGGTCACCGCAAGCGCTCTGCGGCCTAGGGCTCTGACTTTATCGGCAACCGCCTCGACTTCTGCGGTACGTCTCGCTGCGACAACAACATCTGCGCCTGCTTCGGCCAAGCCCAAAGCAATGGCCTCGCCAATGCCGCGTCCTCCGCCAGTCACAACTGCGACCTGTCCTTCGACTCGAAACCGTTCCAATATACTCATGCTGAACCCTATTGTTTGATGGTGAATGTTGAGATTTTTGCGCTTTCAATAAAGCACGCATCTGCCACTTTGTCCACGAAGGAATCGTTGCAAAGAGAGACCCAACCGGATCGACTGACCCATCAACAGCGCCCGGTCGCCCCTACTTTAAGTTGCAGTGAAAATTTTCGAACCGATTAAAAACGCTTAAGTCGACCCGCCAGGTACTAATACTGCGCATCCCCTAAACAGGGGAATGTTGCAGCAAAAAGTTTTTAGCAAGCTCACCCGTCGAAGGGCCGTCATCCTTCCAAGCGTCGATCAACATCGCATTGGGCGCCAGCGCTGCAATTTTTCGGGAGACCGACTCAGGGTGATACAAGTCCTGCCCCATGAGCACGAGCAACGGCTGAACACAGGCTTGGACATCGGCCTCTGTGGCGCTGAACACAAAATCGTGGTCATACAAGTTTGATCTAAACGACGACAAGATCGCGCTGGTTAACGCCGGTCGCGCGGTTTTTTGATCATCCGCCCACCCGTCGAACATCTCATAAAACGCCTGTCGATTGTTATCTAAACCGATCGACTGCTGGATCACCGCGGCTGCCACGCGCTCAGGGGATCTCCGTAAAAAGTTAAAACTGAAAGCGCCACCAATACAGCCCCCGACAAGATGGCACTGGTCGATCTCGAGATAATCAAGCAAATCCAAATGGTCTTGGGTGTAAGTGTCCCATGAATCATCAGCAGTAATCGGCCCATGAGACGTCCCAGCGTTTCGCTGATCCATCGCGATCACCCGAAAGTTTTCTTGGAGAACTTCAATGGGATTCCAAGGCGATGATTCCCAAAATCCGGCCGCTGAGCGCATCCCACCCGGTGCAAATAAGAGCACGGGGAAGCCTTCCCCGTAGCATTCATAATGAAGATCAAGCGTTCCTTGTTGAAACTGCGGCATACCCCCTCCAAAAAAATGATCGATGACTTTGCAAACAGCATTTCAGCCGAACTTCCACTCTAGCTTAACCCTCAAAAGATCAACAGTTGCACCAGCGCTCAATCATCCAAAGATCAAAGAACTGCAACGGCGAACAGTATCTCCTAAGCCCCCGCTCAAGGCTGTCTATCCCCGCTCAAGGCTGTCTATCCCCGCTCAAGGCTGTCTATCCCCGCTCAAGGCTGTTGATCTTGACCTCTGTGAGCACCTTTTGTTCACTTACCAAAGCCATCGATTGCAACTTTGAATCAACGCCAACCCACAGGGACTGATCCCAAAATATCGGTCGCCGGAAATACACTGAAAAGTCCAGCGAAGCGATCCCCTGCTCCCAAATTTCGGCGGTTAAAAAATGAACCCCTTGACCGCCCCCTATAATGGGAGCCCGAAAACCGGCTTTTTGAGCGGCCTCTAATTCATAGTGAATGGCATTACCCTCGCGGCTATAAGCTTTAGTTGACTCCGGCGTGAGTTGGTAGGTACGCGCACGCCGCAAGGCGCCAACATCGGGCACGACCGGCTCGGGACGATCGCCTGCCCCACGTTCGGCTTTGAGACTTAAATCCGGTTTTAAGGAGACTCGATGCACCGAGATCATCGCTTCGCCTGAAATATTCCGGAACCAGACCGAGGTCGAAATGCGATGTCCTCTGGGAACAGGATCAACCGACGTAATCTCTCCAGAAACTTCAAGCGGTTCACCCAACACAACCTTCTGATGCTGAATCAACTGGGTCAGCATATTGATATTGCCTTCAGCAGAAATACCGCTATCAATACCAGCTTGAATACTTAGCCCAATGAAAAAGGCAGGATCGCAAAACTCAGCAAACGCCGAGGGCTCAATGCCAGCAGACGCCAATTTGGTGCTCTGGAAGTCTTGCTCAACCACGATCCGCTGCGTCTGCAGCACAAATCCAGTTGTCGGCTCTACCCACTTCGTCATTCAAAACGCCT
>CAJYBS010000368.1 GCA_913064795.1 uncultured Gammaproteobacteria bacterium | reverse complement strand
GTTTTGGGAAAGCGGTTGGAGTGCCGCGTCTGCGCCAGGGTAATAGGAGACAGCATTCCTGGCCTTTAAAAAAACGGTCATCGCTGCCTCAGCGACGGCCTCTGCGTTTGAACGGTGCGCGGGAACGTCCATGGCAATTTTGACCAGCAGCGCGCGTCTAAGGTCGGTCAGTCGAAACGCAAAGTCGGGATTTTTCTCCAGGATTTCAGTGCGATAAGCCGTGAGATGAGCGCCAGAGTAAGGAATGGCTGGTGATAAGGTACTTAAGTGCTTTTGTAGCTCTGCCTCGGCGTGGAGAATCACGGGTTTGACTGGCCAGAGGGTGTTGTCGAGGTCAAAGCCAATGAGCTTGATCATTGTGGGCTGCCTGACTCGTTTTTGGCATTCGCTTTTTTCGTTTGACGACTGGCTCTGGGATGCGCTGTATCGTAGACCGATGCTAAATGCTGGAAGTCCAAGTGGGTATAGATTTGCGTGGTACTGATGTCCGCATGGCCCAATAACTCTTGAACGCTGCGAAGATCGCCGCTTGATTCTAGGATGTGGCTCGCGAAAGAGTGTCGTAGCATATGCGGGTGAATCGAGACACCATCGCCGGATTGTCGCGACCAAGCTTTGATGCGAGCTTGGACACCCGATGGACTAATGCGAGCGCCTCGTTCACTGATGAAAAGGGCATTGGAATCGATGATGTTACCTTTGGTGGGTAGTTGGTCTCTGACTGAGAGCCATTGCTTTACTGCGGAAATCGCATGGCCGCCAACGGGTACAAGGCGCTCTTTGCGGCCCTTACCTTGGACTAAAATGGTTCGGTCATTCCATGAGATGCTGTCTTTATCAGCGACTGTGAGCTCTGAGAGTCGCAGGCCAGAGGAGTACAGCAGTTCGATCATTGCTTTGTCACGAACCCCATGCCATCGGGTAGGATTGGGAGTCAATAGCTTCGCCATTTGATCAGGGTCCAGCACTTTGGGCAGTTTTTTCCCTGTTTTAGGAGCGCTCACCAACTGCGCGGGGTTGTTCTCGAGCCCAGATTCCCGTGTGACGTAGTCAAAAAAACTTCTAAAAGCTGATAATTTTCGCTGCTGAGACCGCCCGGAAAGTCCGCGCCGATGACCCTGACTGATCAGTGCGCGAAGATGAACACTGGTGATGTCTGAAGGAGCCTCGAGTCCCTGCGCATCAGCAAACTCAATCAGTGTCTTAAGGTCTCGCTCGTAGGCGATGAGCGTGTGAGGCGATAACTGACGCTCACTTTTGAGATGGGATAAAAACTTCGCTGTCCACCGCTGCATTGCGCTCAAGAGGAAGCGGGTTCTGATACAACCTGAGTAGGGAAATATCGATAGGCCAACAATCCCGCCAGAAAATCCCCAATAAATGCCGCAAACAGCGTGTCTTGATCTTGATGAAAACCGTCGACTGATTCACTGCCGATTGCCAGAGCGCCATGAAGCCCCTCACAGTTGAGGGGGAGTAACGCGCTTGATGCAACCAGGTTGTCTGCATCAGGGAACAGCACCTCAGATTCTGCTTCTCGAATAACCCCTAGGACTGGCTTTTCGGGATTAAAAAGGCCGCCAACCTGGCGCTCAAAGGTCGCTGATTCGATGAATGTAGTGGATGGGCAGGGCTCCCCCGGCGCATCCTTAAAAATGAAAAGATGATGGTGGTGGTGAGTTAAGGTTTCTTGTAGTAGACGTTCTAAAACTTGGGTGACCTCTTGAATCGATTGTGGTCTCTGAAGTGTTTCAACCAGCCGATGGCAAAGCTGAAAAAGGTTTTGGTTTTGACGTGAAACCTCGATAAATTCAGTGATCTGCGCCTCGGCTTGCTCGAGTTTTTGTGAAACCAGATTGAATTTTCTTTGTGGCAGTGAGATGGCGGCCCCGGTGTTGTCCTCAGCGCTTAGAATGAGTCGTTCGAGATCTTCGGGGTGAGATTTTATGTGGTCCTTAAGGGTCTCGAAGGTCGCATCGTTGCTCATGAGTATCTCTGTTGGTGTCCGTTGACTTTAATTTTGCCATCAAAAACTTTTTCGGCAGGTCCGGAAAGCCAAATTGCAGCCTTCGGGCCCGGCCATGAGACCTCAAGTTTACCGCCTGGCATCACAACGGTCACCTTTTGATCAAGTTGTGCGAGGTCTCGACCAATGGCAACCGCTGCGCAAGCCCCGGATCCACAGGCTAAGGTCTCACCAGCACCCCGCTCATCCACTCGGAGTTGGATTGTGTCAGAGGAGGATCTTTCCATGAACCCAACGTTGACGCCCTCGCCGAAAGCAGTGCGCTCTCGAAAGTCACGCGCTGCATTCGCCACATCGATGTTGCTCAGATTCTCGACCAGCACGACTGCGTGGGGGTTGCCCACGTTGGCGATCCCAAAGGGTCTGCGCCCGAGGTGCTCGAGTACACAATAAAAGGGCGCGGTTTCGCCCTCCTTGGGCTGAAAAGGAATGGCCTCGGGGGCAAACCTGGGGGTGCCGACATCCACGCGAAACCAATTGCTGTCCGTCCGCTCAGTCGTCATTCGTCCCGCTCGAGTCTGCAAAACCAGCTTTTTTTTACACGACAGCTGCTTGTCAAAAATGAATTTTGCAACGCAGCGCGCTCCGTTACCGCATTGGTTAGATTCTGATCCATCTGAATTGTAGATCTGATAAAAGAAATCTGCATCGAGCGCAGTGGGGGGCGCAATAACGAGCAATTGATCAAAGCCAACACCGGTTCGGCGATCCGCGAGGTATTTGATGAAGGGTTCGGACAGCACAGGAGATTGGGTGACAAGGTCGATAACAACAAAATCGTTGCCCAGGCCGTGCATCTTAGTGAAATGCAAAATCATCCCTTTGGACCGCTTTGGCTGTCCCGTGCTTCGCCGGCGGAATCATGACGAAGATAATCGGTTTCTGTCGCCAGTAAATCGTCGACCGATTCCCGTCTTCGGATCAAGCGTGATCGATCACCATCGACTAAGACTTCCGCCGCTCTGCCTCGGGTATTGTAATTCGAACTCATAGACATTCCATAAGCGCCCACAGAAACGAGGGCGATCAGAGCACCTGCTTGAACATCTAGAGGATAATCCTTAGCGAGAAAATCTCCGGTTTCGCAAATCGGGCCAACAATATCAACCCGCTCCCCAGAGCTCGTTTGAGCCTTTACAGGCATGATTTTCTGGGTTGACCCGTATAACGCAGGCCGGATCAGATCATTCATTGCGGCATCAATAATGCCGAATTCGCGATCACCGTT
>CAJYBS010000367.1 GCA_913064795.1 uncultured Gammaproteobacteria bacterium | reverse complement strand
TCAAATATTGGACGCCCAGCGCCAAGGCAAAGGCAGCCGGTGCGGCAGTGAAAATTGATGTGTCCAAGCTGGCTCCAGGCGAAATGCTGAGCCCAATCGTCGCTTGGCGCGGTAAGCCAATCTTTGTTGTTTACAGGGATCAGGCGGTGATTGATTCGCTTGAAGTGGATACCAACGGACTGGCTGATCCGGATTCTGCGAATCCAGACCAGCAGCCCGAATTCGCCGTTAATCCGTGGCGCTCTGAGCGGCCAGAACTCGGTGTATATGTTGGCATCTGTACCCATCTAGGGTGTTCCCCCAAGTACGTTGAGTCAGAAAACTTTGAAGAGACCGGCCAGGGCGGCTTTTTCTGTCCCTGTCATGGCTCCAAGTTCGATTTGGCGGGCCGAGTAGTTGAAGGTGTCCCGGCACCGTACAACTTGGAAGTCCCGCCTTATCAATTCGAGTCCGATACAGTCATCGTGATCGGCTAGAGGTGTTTTAGGCTCGGCGGTGACGTCAGCCACAGAACGGCTACAGAAGACAAAAATTAATTCTTAAAGACCCAAAGTCTGAAGGAAAAAAACTCGTAAAGTTAAAAGGTGTTGCTTAATGGATAAGACCGAAGCACAAGGCCCCAAGTCAGGCCTTGCAGGTGCCATGGAGTGGTTGGATAAGCGTTTTCCGGCTACAGAGACCTTCGAATATCACATGTCGAAGTACTACGCGCCAAAGAATTTCAATTTCTGGTACTACTTTGGCTTTCTCGCCATGTTCGTACTGGTCAATCAGTTGATAACGGGTATCTGGCTGACGATGAACTACGTTCCCAGTGGGGACGGCGCATTTGCCTCGGTTGAATACATTATGCGAGACGTCGAGTACGGCTGGCTGATGCGATACCTCCATTCAACCGGTGCCTCTTTCTTCTTCGTAGTGATCTACCTTCACATGTACCGTGCCCTGCGGTACGGCTCATACCGTGGCCCTCGGGAGCTGCTTTGGCTGATCGGCATGGCGATCTTTATTGCACTGATGGCCGAAGGCTTTTTTGGTTACCTTCTTCCTTGGGGCAACATGTCCTACTGGGGCGCTCAGGTAATTGTGTCGCTGTTTGGCGCGATTCCCTATATCGGCCCAGATTTGATGGAGTGGATCCGCGGCGATTTTCTGATGTCCGAAACGACGCTGAATCGCTTTTTCGCTCTGCATGTGGTGGCACTGCCATTGGTGCTGTGTGTCTTGATTTTCGTCCACTTAGTGGCACTGCACCATGTGGGCTCCAATAATCCTGATGGCATTGAGATCAAGAAAAACAAAGATGAGAACGGTATTCCCAAGGACGGGATTCCGTTTCACCCGTATTACACCGTGCACGATATTCACGCGATGGTGGTGTTCCTGTTCATCTTTTGCGCGGTCGTTTTCTTCGCACCAGAGATGGGCGGCTACTTCCTAGAGAAGCCAAATTTTGAGATGGCAGATCCACTGAAGACGCCTGATCACATCGCACCGGTCTGGTACTACACGCCGTTTTACGCCATGTTGCGTGCAGCAACATTTCCGCTCTTCGGATTGTCCGCGAAGTTCTGGGGATTTGTTGTCATGATTGGCGCCATCGTCATACCCATGGCCTTGCCTTGGCTTGATCGTAGCCCGGTGAAGTCCATGCGTTACAAGGGTTCCATCTCTCGCATCATGCTGATGATCTTTGTCATTAGCTTCTTCATTCTGGGGTATCTGGGTACTCAAGCGCCCTCGAAGGCCGGCACCATTGCCGCCCAGGTCTGCACAGCCCTGTACTTTGCCTATTTCATACTGATGCCTTGGTACACCCGGGTAGAAAAAACTCAGCCTGAACCGGAGAGGGTCACGGGATAATGAAAAGATTACTGATTACTCTGTTATTGGCGATGCCTGTCGCCGCATGGTCTGCAGGTGGCTCTGATTGGGCGATGGAGGATTTTGAAGGGGATCTGCGCAATTTGCCGAGCCTTCAGAATGGTTTTAAGCTCTATACGAACTACTGCATGGGCTGCCACGGCCTGCAGTTTCAGCGTTATCAGCGAACCGCCGATGACCTGGGCATTCCTCACGATCTCGCGCTAAAAAACTTGATTTTTACGGGTCAAAAAATTGGCGACCTGATGACGACAGCGATGCCGAAAGAGGAATCGAAGGCATGGTTTGGCGCAGCGCCCCCGGATTTGACCATGGTCACCCGAGTGCGCGAGCCGCATTGGGTCTACAACTATTTGAAGACGTTCTATGTTGATGAAAGCCGTCCCTTAGGTGTCAACAACAAGGTGTTTATCAACGTCGGTATGCCCAATGTGCTTCTGGATCTGCAGGGTGTCCAACGACAAGTTTGCACCGATGGCGTTTGCGATGAACTGGTTGTCGAGGCTGGTACGGGAGCAATGAACCCAGAAGAGTTCGATTCAGCGATCTATGACCTGACGAACTTTCTGTACTACGTTAGCGAGCCAGCTCGGCTGGAGCGTCAGCGAACTGGGGTTTTCGTGCTGCTCTTTTTGATTATTCTCGGCAGCTTTACGTACCTGCTGAATCGTGAATATTGGAAAGACATAGATCATTAATCCGCAGTTGAAGATGTGGCCGCCGATAGCGGCCGCATGCGCATTTGACGTCGCAAACGAGCGATCCCGCCCATCATAAGAGATAAACGCAGATGAGTATTGTTACCAAGCGGTCAGCAATGACCCTATTTTCGGATCCGAGAGACCAGTATTCACATCGCGTCCGTCTAGTTCTGGCAGAAAAAGGCGTGACCGTTGATGTCATTGATATTGTTGCAGGCAAAGAACCGGAAGATTTGGCCGAGTTGAATCCCTACAACACGCTGCCGACACTGGCAGACCGGGATTTGGCCCTCTACGAGGCTAACGTCATTACAGAATACTTGGATGAACGTTTTCCTCATCCGCCCTTGCTGCCCGTTTACCCAGTGCAGCGTGCACTGTCCCGTCTGTGGATCTCGCGAGTAGAAAAAGAGTGGAGCACTCGATTGGACTTGCTGATGTTGGGCAAAGGCCGCGAAACTGTCTTGAGTAAGGCGCGCAAAGAACTTCGCGAAAGCATTATAGCTATCGCCCCGATATTCGCAGAAAAACCTTTCTTTATGAACGAAGAGCTCTCTCTAGTCGATTGCTGTGTTGCGCCCATTCTCTGGCGATTGAAGGAAGTGGATATTACGCTGCCTGAGCGTTCAACGAAGGCTCTGCATCTGTACATGCAATCCATGTTTGAGC
>CAJYBS010000366.1 GCA_913064795.1 uncultured Gammaproteobacteria bacterium | reverse complement strand
AACTTCTCTGTGTTTCTAGAGGCTCAAAAAGGGCTTCCTAACTTAGCGACTCAAGTGGGAGGTCGCACAATTGTGACACGGACATTAAAAAACCAGCAGGGCCAAGTTACGATTATTGGTGGTCTGCCGGTGGTCACCGCGCAGAAACTCGCCGAATCCGTAGAACCGATCCTTTACTGAATTTAAACCGTAGATTGTTCGTACGTAGTTGTTAAGACTGCGCGTTGAATGGTCGGTGTTTTGGAGCCAGGCTTAATGATAAAGGGCAGAGTGGTCGAGGGCGATTCAGCCAAATCTATTGTAGTCAACGAACAGGCGCGGTGTGCGGGGTGCGCTGTGAAAAGCTGTGGTGGAAATCTCGTCACTTTCTCAATGCCCTCGTCGCTGGATGAGGGGCCTGTCGCGATCGGACTTGCTCCCAGTATGCTGGGACTAGTGTTGCTCCACAGTTTAGGGTTGCCGCTGGTTGGCATGGTAGGGGGCGTGGTGTTCGGTGTTATATTGCAATGGAGTGAGGGAAGTCAATTCGTCTTGGGATGTTTGGGGTTCGGAATACTGGCCTCATATTGCCGAGTGTTTGACCCCAGCCTTATAACCGTGATGAGAGAAGAGACTTAAAGCAGGCAAATCTATGAAATTAGCATCCACAGGATTATTTTTGGGTTTGGCATGGGTTTTGATAATGCCGAGTGCGCAAGCCAACTTGCCGGACTTCACCGAGTTAGTGGAGGCGGCAGCACCCGCAGTGGTCAACATCACAGCAACCCGCAAAGCCGTTGAACAGTCGGCGCCCAGCCAGGAGGAGATGCCAGAACTTTTTAGACGGTTCTTTCGAGACTATCAAGGGCGAAATATCCCAAGGCCCTCAACGGGATCTGGTTTTTTAATTTCCAGCGATGGTTATCTCTTAACCAACCATCATGTGGTTGAAGACGCAGAAGAAATCATCGTCGCGCTGAGCGATCGGCGGGAACGGGAAGCCACCCTGGTCGGTGCCGAGCCACCCTCCGATTTGGCGTTACTCAAAATCGACGAGACGGATCTGCCGGCAGTCTCTATTGGTTCGTCAGAGGCGCTCGAAGTCGGAGAATGGGTGATGGCGATTGGCTCCCCATTTGGTTTCGAGTTATCGGTTACGGCGGGTATTGTCAGTGCAAAAGGTCGTAGCCTGCCAGATGAACGGGGTAATTACGTGCCGTTCATTCAAACTGACGTTGCGATCAATCCCGGCAACTCGGGTGGACCCTTGTTTAATCTTGAGGGAAAAGTGGTCGGTATCAATTCCCAGATTTTTACACGCTCAGGGGGGTTCATGGGGCTGTCGTTTTCGATCCCAATGGATGTTGCGATGGAGGTGGTTGAGCAGCTTAAAGAGAAAGGTTCCGTCTCGAGGGGTTGGTTGGGTGTGCAGATTCAACGGGTGGATCGCGACCTGGCAGAATCCTTTGGTCTTGATAGGGCGGCCGGGGCATTGGTGACAAGGGTTTTTGCAGACAGCCCAGCTGACAGAGCAGGCCTTGAGGAGGGCGACATCATCATCGAATTCGGCGGACGGGCGATCGACCTGTCGTCTGACTTGCCCCAGGTCGTTGGTCGAATCAAAGCGGGTGCAGAAACCACGATGGAAGTGGTCAGAAACGGCAAGGCACTCGAGATCGCTGTAAAGGTAGGAGAGCTTGATGCTCAAACATCCTTGGCTCAGAACGAGCAGCCGAGCACACCTTCTGACAATCGTTTAGGCATTCAGGTCAGGGCACTCGCTGAAGATGAAAAAACCGAACTCGCCGTTGATGTCGGCGTGGTGATCGTTGAGGTAGCGCCCGGGCCAGGTCAGCGAGCGAATTTGGTGGCCGGAGATGTGATTACCTCAATGAACAACCAGTGGCTGGATTCGGTTGCCGACTTCGAGCGGGAGCTCGCTGAGCTTCCTGGCGGTGTTGCGATACCTGTCCGAATTGTTCGCGGACGACAGCCTCAGTTTATTGCGATCAAGTTAGACCCTTAGTGCAAGTCGAAGCGCTTCTGGATGGCTAAAGACCGCCATATCCATTAGACTTCGCGGCATTTCATCGGCTAGGCCGCCCATTTTATGCATCCAGACAACATCCGGAATTTCTCGATCATTGCTCATATTGATCATGGCAAATCGACCCTCGCGGATCGGTTTATCCAGATGTGTGGCGGACTGTCAGAGCGTGAGATGGCCAATCAGGTGCTCGACTCGATGGATATCGAAAGGGAGCGGGGAATCACCATTAAGGCGCAGAGCGTTTCGCTCATGTACACCGCTGAGAATGGCCAAGACTACCAGCTCAACATCATTGATACGCCTGGACACGTTGATTTTAGCTATGAGGTCTCTAGATCCATGGCTGCCTGCGAAGGGGCGCTGCTGGTTGTCGATGCCGCCCAGGGCGTTGAGGCGCAATCCGTTGCAAATTGCTATACCGCAGTAGAGCAGGGTCTGGAGGTTTTACCCGTCTTGAATAAAATTGATCTACCCCAGGCGGAGCCCGAGCGCGTATGCCAAGAGATCGAAGAAATTATTGGGATTGATGCCAGCTCGGCGATTTCGGTCAGCGCGAAGACCGGAATGGGTGTTGAGGCATTAATCGAATATTTGATTGAGTCGATTCCGCCGCCAAGAGATTATCGTGAGGAACCCCTCCAAGCACTGATCATTGACTCCTGGTTCGACAACTATTTGGGTGTTGTGTCTCTTGTGAAGGTAATCAAGGGCGAAATTAAGAAAAAAGACAAATTCATCATTCACTCAACGGGGAAAACCCATCAGGCCGACGCAGTGGGGATTTTTACACCCAGGCGGACAGAAACAGGAAGGTTGGGGTCTGGAGAGGTCGGATTTTTAGTCGCCGGCATTAAGGAAGTCCGAGGCGCGCCCGTTGGTGACACGTTAGTCACGCCGGGTATGGAAACTGAGGCGCTGCCTGGTTTTGAGCGGGTTAAGCCGCAAGTCTTTGCCGGAATGTTTACGGTCAGCGCAGATGATTTTGATAATTTTCGAGATGCCTTAGAAAAACTAACCCTCAATGACGCATCGTTAATCTACGAACCCGAAAGTTCCGATGCGCTTGGCAGTGGCTTTCGATGCGGCTTTCTTGGCATGCTGCACATGGAGATTATCCAGGAGCGGCTTGAACGCGAATACAATCTAGATTTGATCACTTCAGCTCCAACTGTGGTGTATGAGGGGTTGCTCACGTCAAAGCAGACACTAACGGCGGATAACCGCACGCAGC
>CAJYBS010000365.1 GCA_913064795.1 uncultured Gammaproteobacteria bacterium | reverse complement strand
ATTCGAACCCTCGATACGCTATTAACGTATACTCCCTTAGCAGGGGAGCGCTTTCGACCACTCAGCCATCTCTCCGATAGGGCGTCTCAAAGGCCCGCTGCAACTGCGCAGGCAGATCTTTGAAGCCTAAGAATGGCGCGCTGGGAGGGAGTCGAACCCCCGACCTTCTGGTTCGTAGCCAGATGCTCTATCCAGCTGAGCTACCAGCGCGCACGAGAGACGCATTATCTAGGCACCCCTGTTCAAGGTCAACCGCGATCATTGGTTAACGAAAAAGAAATTGCTATGATCTTTGGGTTAACGTTGAGAAACATCGAATGCCAGATCTGACAGCAATTGGGATTGAACTCGCCCTTTTTGGTATGGGCACGGTCTTTTCTTTTTTGACATTGCTGGTCGTGACAACAAAGGCCATGTCGAGCCTTGTTGCAAAATTCTCGGTTGAAGAGCCGGCCCTGATGGACTCTGGCACGGGCCAGCCGTCTGCCATACCTTCAAGCGACGTGCTTGCCGCTGTCTCGGCAGCAGTACATCAGTTTCGACGAGACAAGGATCGTTAGCCGCTGGTTTTGATCAGTGGTACAACTTTTTTCTAGCGTGTCCGGTTCAAGTGTCCGGAAGTTTTGAAAAGAGGTTGGTCGCGAGATAGCGATGGCCCACGGGTTGAATGGAGTAGCCCGGGTCTTGAGGGTTAGGACCGAAACCGCTCTGCTTTTGATTTTGAGCCGCAATGAACGGCTTAAAAGCGCAGGGTGGACCATTAAAATTTAGGTTGTACTCACAGAATCATTGGAGCCGACTGTATGTCCGAGCAGGCCTTGCCGACCCAGAAGCCTTTAGGCATTACCGATGTTGTGCTGAGAGACGCACACCAATCCCTTTTTGCAACCCGGCTCCGCCTGGATGATATGTTGCCCATCGCCGAAAAGCTCGATCAGGTCGGGTTCTGGTCGCTTGAGAGTTGGGGTGGGGCGACCTTTGATGCTTGTATTCGATACTTAGGCGAAGATCCTTGGGAGCGAATTCGTGCGCTCAAAAAAGCGATGCCGAATACACCTCAACAAATGTTGTTTCGGGGCCAGAATATTCTGGGTTACCGTCACTATGCCGATGATCTGGTCGAAAAGTTTGTTGAACGGGCTGCGATCAATGGGGTGGATGTGTTTCGGGTGTTTGACGCGATGAACGATCCCAGAAATTTAGAATGCGCCATTGCGGCGGTTCGACAGCAAGAAAAGCATGCTCAGGGAACCTTGTCTTACACCGTCAGTCCTGTCCACAGTCTGGAGGGTTGGCTGAAGATGGCAACTCAACTTGAGAACATGGGTGCGGACTCGATCGCCATTAAGGATATGGCGGGTTTGTTAACGCCGTATGCCGCATTTGAATTGGTGAGTGGCCTTAAACGAACGGTCTCAATCCCCATTCATATGCAGTGCCACGCAACTACAGGTTTATCAACTGCGACCTATTTGAAGTCCATAGAAGCGGGCATCGACAACGTGGACACAGCGATCAGCTCAATGAGCATGACCTACGGCCATTCACCCACAGAATCGGTGGTTGCGATCCTTGAGGGGACTGAGCGTGATACCGGCCTTGATATGAAGTTGCTCGAAGAGATCGCGGCGTACTTCCGCGAGGTTCGTAAAAAGTATGCCGCTTTCGAGGGCTCATTGCGGGGGATTGATTCCAGAATCTTAGTGGCGCAGGTCCCTGGGGGCATGCTCACCAATTTAGAAAGCCAGCTCAAGGAACAAAATGCGAGCGATCAACTCGACGCGGTGCTCAGTGAGATTCCGGTAGTGCGAGAGGAACTGGGCTTCATTCCGCTGGTGACGCCGACCTCGCAAATCGTGGGCACCCAATCCGTACTCAATATTCTGACGGGCGAGCGCTATAGCAATATTACAAAAGAGACCCAGGCGGTTTTGAAGGGCGAGTATGGTGCGACCCCTGCGCCCGTTGATGCAGCGTTGCAGGCTCGTGTGCTCGATGGCAGTGAGCCCGTGACGGTTCGCCCCGCCGATTTATTGTCGCCTGAGTTTGAGCGGTTACATGCGGAACTCAAGGGGCTTGGGGAGGAGAAGGAGCTCGATTTCGGCGATCATTTCGAGGATGATGTTCTGACCTACGCGTTGTTCCCGCAGGTTGGGTTGAAGTTCTTTGAGCACCGCAATGATCCGTCGGCCTTTGAGCCCGTCCCGACACTCGATGATTTGGCGGTTTCCGGCCAATCAGATGCTGCAGGCCAAGGTGCCGCTGGGACAGAAACTTATACCGTCGCTGTTCAGGGTCAGAGCTTCGTTGTTGCAGTGACACCTGGAGGGGATATTGGTCAAATTGGGCCGATTGCCAGAGCACCTGCTGCGCATCCAAGTTCAGAAAGCGCGGTCTCCGTGGGATTTCCTGCGCCCCTTGCGGGCAACGTGTTTAAAGTCTTAGTCAAAGCTGGGGACCCGGTTGCTGCCGGTCAGGTCGTCATCATCTTAGAAGCGATGAAAATGGAAACCGAAGTGCGCGCGACCAGTGCTGGCGTAGTCCGCGATGTGTTGGTCCGTGAAGGTGATGCGGTCAAGGTCGGTGAATCTCTAATGATGCTGAGCTGATACCGTGGATCAATTGATACAATTGTGGCAAGGCACTGGGCTGTACCAGATGCTCCCGAGTCAGCTGGCTATGGTCTGTATTGGCCTTGGGCTGCTCTACCTAGCGATCGTCAAAGGCTTTGAGCCGTTGGTTCTAGTCCCGATTGGTTTCGGCGGGATTTTGGCTAATATTCCTGGTGTCGATATTGCCGTTGGTAACGGTATCTTGTACCAGCTTTATAGCCTCGGAATCGAGACCGGGATGTTTCCGTTGCTGATTTTTATGGGCGTCGGGGCTATGACTGATTTTGGTCCACTCCTAGCCAATCCTAAAACTCTGTGTTTAGGGGCTGCAGCCCAATTTGGAATTTTCGCAACGCTGCTTGGTGCCCTGGCCCTGACCCAGTTGGGGGTGTTTGATTTTTCGGTTGCTGAGGCCGCTGCCATTGGCATTATTGGCGGGGCAGACGGCCCGACCGCGATTTACGTTGCGGGTCAATTGGCGCCTGAGCTCTTGGGCGCGATCGCTGTCGCAGCCTACTCATACATGGCGCTGGTGCCTCTCATTCAGCCTCCCATTATGCGCGCGCTGACGTCAGAGAAAGAGCGTCAAATTGAAATGAAACAGCTGCGTGAAGTCTCCCTGCGCGAGAAAATCCTATTTCCACTGATGCTGTTGT